>JAIRNX010000088.1 GCA_031257815.1 Lactobacillales bacterium | reverse complement strand
AAGGGACCACAAATTTTACAAGAGTTGATGGACTGGGGCCTTTGTTTTGATCAAGATAAGAGTGGTAAGCTTTTGTATGGAATGGAAGGCGCGCAGTCTCAAAGGCGAATTTTACATAGTGGCGGAGATCAGACCGGGCGTGTTATTACATCTTTTGTGCAAGGCAAGTGGCAAAATGTCGAGGTTATTGAGGATGCATATGTTGTAGATTTGCTTAAGCAAGATGAAAAGGCTTGTGGTCTTATTTATTTGGATCAACAAGACTGTTGGCAAGAGATTTTGGCAGATGAGATTATTATAGCTACTGGCGGGATTGGCGGATTGTTTCCTTATACAAGTAATGACAAAACACTTGCAGGAGACGGTCTGGCTTTGACAATGCGTGCAAAAGCCCAGGTAAAAGATTTAGAATTTATTCAGTTTCATCCAACGATTCTTTCCGTGAATGGTCGTTGTTGTGGCTTGGTATCAGAAGCTGTGCGTGGCGATGGTGCGCGCTTAGTTAATGATCGGGGTGAGTATTTTATGAAAGAAGTCCATCCTCTTGGGGATTTGGCTGCGCGCGATATTGTAAGTCGAGGAGTTTATCAGCAAACATTAAATGGACGAAAAGCCTTTTTAGATATTGCTGGTGTTCAAAACTTTGCAGAGCGTTTTCCGACTATTGATCAAAATTTAAAAAGTTATGGTTTTAAGATTGAAGAGAATCATTTAATTCCTATTCAGCCAGGTGCGCATTTTTTTATGGGGGGCATTAAGACAAATCTTTCAGGAGCAACGAGCATTCCTCATTTATACGCGATAGGCGAGGTTGCTTGTAGTGGCATTCATGGAGCAAATCGTTTAGCGAGTAATTCTTTACTAGAAATTTTAGTATTTGCTAAACAAATTGTTACGGATATTAACAGTAAAGGTTTTAGTTTGCAAGATAAAATCATAGAAGAAACTAAAGAGATTGAAATCATACCAAATTTGCCGGCGATGCAAGAGTTGCACAAACGTGCTTGGGAAGCTCTTGGAATTGTTCGTAAAACGGATAAAATGAGAGATTTTTTGGTATGGTTGGAACAATTTAGTGTAGTGGAAAAAATTCCTCAAAATTGGTCTAAAAAAGAGATTGAATGTTATAATTTATGCCAAATAGCTCGTGATATTACCAAAATGGCCTTTGCTCGTAAAAAAAGCTTGGGAGCACACTATGTTTTGTAGAAAGATATGCTTGGATAAAAAGCTAAATTTCAAGTAAAGGAAGATATTGTTTTGAATGAACTTTTAGCCAAAGAGAAGATAAAAGAATTTTTACTTGAAGATCTTGGGACAGAGGATTTAACGGTATCAAGTATTTTTAGTGAAAATGCACAAGGCAGCGGAGAGTTTATTGCCAAGTCTGATGGTGTTATTTGTGGTTTAAAGATTCCTGCTATGGTATATGAATTGCTAAAAGATGCAGCTTTTACGCCATTAGTTGCCGAAGGGCAACATGTTCATAAGGGAGATGTTATAGGGCGTGCTAAGGGTAAGATTCAAACTTTACTAACTGGTGAGCGCGTAGTTTTGAATTTAATACAGCGTATGAGTGGCATTGCCACCAAGACGTCTCAGGCGATTGTTAGACTTGATGATCCAACGATTCAGATTTGTGATACACGTAAAACGGCGCCATATCTTCGTTTATTTGATAAATATGCAGTAAAAGTTGGTGGTGGCAAAAATCATCGCTTTGGTTTATATGATGGCGTGATGTTAAAAGATAATCATCTTTCTTATGCTGGTGGTTTAAAAGAGGCAGTTGAAAAAGTGCGTCATACTCAGGGGCATATGGTTAAGATCGAAGTAGAAATTGAAACAAAAGAGCAGCTGCTAGAAGCAGTAGAAGCTAATGTTGATGTTATTATGTTTGATAATCGAACGCCAGCAGAGATTAAAGAATGGCGTAAGATAGTGCCAAAAAGGATCTTGATGGAAGCTTCTGGCAAAATTACAATGGAGGTAATTCATCAGTTTAAAGGTTGCGGAGTTGATTTTATATCAATGGGAGAGTTAACGCATTCAGTTGAAGCTTTTGATATTAGTTTTTTGGATATGGCAAGTAAGAAAAAAGTATAGTTATTAGAGCCTGTTAACGATCTCTCTATTGATGAATTTTTCGAGAAATTTTGTGCATTTCTAGGAAAAAAACGCAGGTTTAGTGGTGCTAAATCGAGGCTTTTTGACAAAGAAAGGCACAAAATTGCTAAAAAAGTCGCAATTATGGAGATCGTTAACAGGCTCTTAAAGCTAAATCCAAGAAACTTTTTAGGAGGAGACAAAGTGCTTGATTTAAAGGCATTTGAAAAACAGGCTATTCCTGCAATGTACGAAGAAGCAAAGACTAATGATCTAAAGGAAATCATTCGAAAGCAAAAGGCAAAGTTAGGAAAAAAATTAATCCTTTTAGCTCATCATTATCAAAAAGATGATGTTGTTGAATTTGCGGATGAAGTCGGCGATTCTTTAGAATTGGCCAAAAAGGTTCAAAATTATAAACAAGCAGAAACGATTGTTTTTTGTGGTGTTCATTTTATGGCTGAAACGGCAGATATGTTAACAGATAAAAAGCAAAAAGTGTTATTGCCTGATATGACAGCAGGTTGCTCGATGGCTGATATGGCAAGTGCTAACCAACTTCAAGTTGCATGGCACAAACTTGAAGCTTTGTTTAAAGAGAGCATTTTACCTGTAACTTATATTAATTCAACTGCAGAAGTGAAAGCTTTTGTAGGAAGACACGGTGGTGTTACAGTTACTTCTGGCAATGCCAAAGAGGTTGTTTTATGGGCTTTTACGCAAAAAAAACGAATTCTTTTTTTGCCTGATCAGCATTTAGGGCGGAATATATCATATCATCTAGGAGTTGCACTTGAGCAGATGGCAATGTGGCATCCAGCAACGAAAGATTTAAGTTATAAGGGCAATTTGCAGGATGTTCGAGTGATTTTATGGGAAGGTTTTTGTTCTGTGCATCAGCAGTTTACCCCCTTGCAAGTAGAGCGCATGCGGAAACTTTTTCCTGATATCAAGGTAATTGTTCATCCAGAATGTCGAAAAGATGTTGTTGATCTGGCTGATGATTTTGGCTCAACAGCAAAGCTTATCAAATTAACTTACGAAGCTAAATCAAAAGATCGTCTTGCTATTGGGACAGATAACAATTTGGTTGGCCGCTTGCAAAAAGTCATGAAAGAAAAGGGAGTTTTTGTTCATTTTCTAAATCCGATGTCTTGTGCGTGTTTAACTATGAATCGCATTGATCTGCCGCATTTAGCTTGGATTTTAGACGAGTTGGCAGCAGGACGTGTAGAAAATCAAATCACCGTTTCCGCAGACACAACCAAATGGGCCAAAGTTGCGCTTGAAAAAATGTTAGAGCTAACAAAGTAATGCGAATCTAGTTGTGCTCATAAAAAATCATTCTTAGAACCTGTTAACTTGTCTTAAGAATTGCGCAATTTTGATTAATTTTTTGCCTTTTGTCATCAAAATGCCTCGCAATAGCACCACTATTTCTGCGTTTATGGTGACAAGAAAACTTCGTTTTCTTTTATTCGTTACCTAAAAACTGTGCTTTTAGCCTAAAAATGCACAAAAATTTCTCAAAAAACTCATCAATAGAGAGAGCGTTAACAGACTCTTAGAGTTTGTTTGCGATTACAACAGATTCTTAAAAGGAGAATAGATAAATGAAGGTTTCTATTTTTTATAATCAAGAAAAACAATCGCTTAAGGCAGCTAAAAAGTTAAAAGAGCTGCTTTTGCGATTTTCTTTTGTTTTGGATGAAAAAAATCCTGATGTTGTTTTATCAGTTGGAGGAGATGGCACGCTGCTTTCAGCTTTTCATAAATATGAAAAACAGTTAGATAAAGTACAATTTGTGGGAATTCATATCGGACATTTAGGGTTTTACACGGATTGGCGTGAGTTTGAGATGAAAGAGCTGGTGCGTGCGTTAAACGAAAAAAGTGCTTGTAGTGTTTCTTATCCTTTGCTTGATGTTGTGGTAGAGTATGAAGAAGGGGTAAAGTGTTTTTTAGCGTTAAACGAATCCACAGTTCGTCGTGTTAGCAAAACATTGGTTGGCGATGTTTATATTGGCGATAAGTTTTTTGAGAGTTTTCGTGGTGATGGCTTATCTGTTTCCACACCAACGGGTTCAACAGCCCACAATAAGTCAATTGGCGGTGCAGTGATTCATCCAAGTATTAATGCAATTCAAATGACAGAAATTGCTTCGTTAAATAATCGTATTTTTCGAACTTTAGGTTCACCGATTGTAATTGGAGCACATGAGTGGATAAGAATTCAACTTGCACCAAGTGATGATTATACAATTACGGTGGATCGCGAGATGGTTGCTTCGCAAAAGGTGCAAGCGGTAAATTTTAAAATTGCTAAAAAGCGAATTCATTTTGTTCTTATCGCCATCTACATTTTTGGGATCGAGTAAAAGAATCGTTTATTACAAGTCAAAATAGTAATCATGCGTTTTGAATGAACATTTGCAAAAGAAAGTTCGCAACAGATTAAGTCTTTTGTAAAAGAGTTGAGAATTTCAAAAGCATTGCTAGCAAAAATCAAATTTCAAGGTGGACGAGATGGCCTTTAAACAAGATATGCCTGTTGATATGAAGCTTTTGGTATAGAAAGTAAGGTGAGAACATGAACGAAAAAGAAGTAGAAGAAAAAGAGTTGCATTTTCAGCAGTTGATGGAAGATATGGAAAGTGAAAATCTTAAAGCTTTTCGTGAATTGTTCTTATCTTTGCATGCATATGAGCAGGGACAATTTTATCTTAAATTATCAAAATCTATGCGAGTCCGCTTGTATAGTTATATGTCTCCTGCAGAGTTAGCAGAGATGTTTGATCTTTTGGAAGAAGAAAAAAGTGATATCGCGGCTTATCTTTTAGAAATGTCGCCTGAATATGCTGCGGCGATGATCAGTAATATGTATTCAGACAATGCAGCTGATTTATTGCATCAAGTAGGAAATCAAAAGATCATTTCAGATTACTTAAAGCGAATGGATCAAGACGATGCTAGTACTATTCAAGATTTAATGCATTATCAAGATGATACGGCTGGCGCGATAATGACGCGTGAGTTTATTTCAATTATAGGTCATCAGAGCGTTCGTTCTGCGATGCATGTTTTAAAAAGCAGGGCTACAATGGCTGAGACGATTTACTATGTATATGTAATAAATCAAGATAAAGAGCTTAAGGGAGTCATTACTTTAAAAGATTTGATCATTAATGATGAAGAAGCTTTGATCTTTGAGATTATGAATGAACGTGTTATTTCAGTTAATGTTGATGATGATCAAGAGGATGTGGCGCAAAGATTTCGTGATTATGATTTTTTGGCGCTGCCGGTTATTGATGCCAAAGGTCGTTTGCAAGGAATTGTGACGGTTGATGATATTATTGATGTTATCGATGATGAGGCTGTT
>JAIRNX010000041.1 GCA_031257815.1 Lactobacillales bacterium | reverse complement strand
ACCTTTCCTAGAAACAGTCACTTACACACTTTAATTTATGCTCTTCGTTCTTTTTTTGATTGCAATTAAAATTAAATAAAGTTTTTTAAAAGGTTGCTTCACATTTTTTATTTATCATGTTCATTTTTTTTAAAATTATTCCACTTTCCCGTCTTCAACAACGATATCATCAGGAGTAGCGCTATTTTTATACACAGGTTTTAATGTCGTTTCAAAGTTTTTATGGAAAAATTGTTCTTTAGCTAATTTTTCAATATCTTCATTAATAAAATCAAGCAGCGTTTTATTGCCCTTAGAAACCGCTGCCGCAATGGTATCCACATCACCTAAACTCTTAATGCCAACACTAAAGCCTTTATTTTTTGCAATCCAGGCTAAAGCTTCAGTATTGTCGGTTGCAATCGCAGCTCCTCTTTTATCTAGCAAGGCCTGAAAAATTTCTTGATATTGTTCAAATTTTAATAATTTAATCTTTGGATGTTTTTTTGTGAAGTAAGTATCTGCTGTCGTTCCTTTAGCAACAATTAATGTTTTGCTTTTTAAATCTTTTACATCTTTAATTAAAGCATTATCTGGCGAAATAATTCCTAATGAAACTTTCTGATAAGGAAGGGAGAAATCCACAACTTCTTTTCGCTCTTTGGTAACCGTAAAGTTAGCCAAAATAATATCAACTTTCCCAGTTTTCAAGTATTCGGCGCGATTTGCCGCATCTGTTGGAACATACTCTATTTTAACACCTAAATCTTTGCCTAAACGATTTGCAAAATAAACATCATAACCCTGATAATTTCCCTTTTCATCAATATAAGAAAATGGTTTTTTATCACTAAAAACACCAATAATAACTTTTTTGCTTTTTTTAATCTTATCAAGTGTTCGAAAAACTTTTCCTTCACCACTTGACTCTTTTGTTTTATTTGAGCATCCTGTAAATATCAAAAGCAATAAAACAATCATGCTCAAAACATACATAATTTTCTTCATTATAAATCTCAAGTCTCCTTTTCATCTTCAAAAGAGAACATTCTTAAAAAGTTCTGTGCTCTTTTAGTTTTAGGATTTTCAAAAAACTCTTTGGCAGTATTCACTTCAGCAATCTTTCCCTGATCCATAAAAATAGCTTTATCGGCCACTGCTTTGGCAAAATTCATTTCATGAGTAACAATCAACATCGTATTCCCTGATCTTGCAAGTTCTAATAAAAGATCTAAAACTTCTCGAACCATCTCCGGATCAAGGGAGGCTGTCACTTCATCAAATAGCATAACTTCAGGTTTCATAATTAAAGCTCGCGCAACAGCCACTCTTTGTTTTTGTCCGCCTGAAAGCTCGCGCGGATACACAAATTTCTTATCGAAAAGTCCAACACGTTTTAAAAGTTCATCTGCATCCTTAGTGGCTTTTGCTTTATCTTCCTTTAAAACTTTCATCGGTCCTAAGATTAAATTATTTAAAACATTTCGATGCAAAAAAAGATCATAACTTTGGAAAACCATTCCAATTCGTTTACGAATTGCCGTCCAATTTTGACTATTAGAAATCAATTTATCTTCTAAAAAAACCTCTCCTGATGAAATTTTTTCAAAACCATTAATACAACGCAGCAAAGTACTCTTACCACAACCAGAAGGCCCGATAATAACAACAACTTCCCCCTTTTTGATCTTCAATGAAATACCCTTTAGCACTTCAAGATCGCCATAACTTTTTCTTAAATTATGAATTTTAAGTAACGATGAACTCTCCGACATTTTCACTTATCCTTTTAATTTTTGAATTTTAACTCTAAACGTCTAGCAATCAATGAGATTGGCCAACAAACTAAGAAGTAAAGCATAAAAACAAAACCATACATCCAAAATGCCGCATCTGGTGTTTTATAACGGTTAGCTTCAATAATCTGCTGAGAAGTTTTTAAAACTTCTACTACGCCTATCAACACAACCAAAGAAGTGGTTTTAATCATCCGGGTAGCTAAATTAATCACTCCTGGTAAAAGAGGCTTAAAAATCTGCGGCAAAATGACATACCCAAAAGTTTGTCCTTTGGTTAATCCTAAAGCTTCTGCACTTTCATACTGAATTTTGGGCACAGAAGTCACTAAACCACGAACTAATTCTCCAATTTCAGCAGTGCCCCACATTGTAAACACAATAACAGCCGAGACTTCCCCCGAAAAGTTGAGCCCAAACGCACGTGACAAACCAAAGTACACTAAAAACAACGTCACTAACTGTGGCATAATCCGATTAAATTCAACATAAATTTTCGTTAAACATCGCGTTATCCTATTTTTGATCGTCATCACAAAACCTAATAAAATGCCCAAAACAATCGAGAAAATCATCGAATATAAGGCAATCCTAATCGTTACAACCAAACCTTTAAGGATGCGTACAAAATTATTAGCATTTAAAATAACATCAATTCCCGAACTTTGCACGACGCAACCTCTTCTCTAAAACAAAAGCAAAACTTAAAATAGGCAGTAAAATAATAAAGTAACAAACTACCAACATTAACAATGCTTCATCCGTTTTATAATAAATACCAATCAAATCTTTGGCCACAAAAACCAAATCAGCCAAAGCTACCGCGCTAAACACCGATGTCTCCTTCAACAAAAAAATAATATTTGAACATAATGGTGGAATGGAATTTACAAGACACTCTGGCAAAATAATATAGCGCATTACTTGATTTTTTGTTAGACCAATAGCTAATCCACCTTCAATTTGCGCCTTACTAACAGACTCTACTCCTGCGCGAAACGTCTCAGCCATATAACCAGAACCTAAAAACGAAAGACCAATAATAGCTGCAGCCTCAGAAGTAATTCTTACCCCAATTTTCGTCAAACCAAAGTATAAAAAAAACAAAATAACAATCAAAGGCGAATTTCGAGAAAGCTCAACAAAAAAAGCAGCCAGTCTTTGCAAACAAGGGATTTTATAATAAATAATAACACTTAGAAAAAAACCTACTAACATCGAAATAAGAATTCCTAAAATCCCAAGTCTTAAAACAAGCATTGCAGCGTCAATATATCTTGGAAAAAACTCTTTTATAAAATTAACATCCATCTAAATTCCTCAAAATTCTTCTTTTTTTCGTTGCTGCTTGCCCGCATTTCTGCCTTTACCAGAAGTATAATTTAACGACTTAGGCTTAGGGCCCTCTTTCGGAGTAACATCTTTTTTAACAGTCTGCGCCGGTTTTTTCGGTGGATTATCTCTAAATTCTTCATCTACTTGCTTGTGAACTTTGGGTTTGATGATAAAACTACTAATGCATTGTTGCACAATTGCCACAACACCACCAGCAACCCAGTACAACTGCACTCCTGCTGGCATCGTCAAACCAACCATCACGGTCATTATCGGACTCATAAAAGTCATCATTTTCATCTTTTCTTTTTGTTCATCATCTAAACCAATCAGAGAAATATAACTTTGAATCAAATAAAGAATCCCGATTATTACCAGTAAAACAACACTTCTTTTCGCTAAATCAATACCAAAAAAATAAGTTTTTAAGATGCCTTCATTGTATCGCGCAGTAAAATATAGTGCTGAGAAAATAGGCATCTGTAACAACATTGGCAAGCAACCTGCACTCATGCTTCCAAGCATGTTTACGCCATTTTCCTTATAAAATTTTTGTAACTCCATATTGGCAGTCATTTTCTCTTCTTGCGTCTTGGCATTTTTAATGCGCTCATTTATTGGTTTAGCATATGTATTTAAAAGTTGCATCTTTTCCTGCTGGATCGCCCCCGCATGCATCTGTCTAAAAAACAAAGGCATTAAAATAAAACGCACTACAAGCGTTACAAAAATAATAGCAAAACCATAATTCATATGAAAATTTTTCGCTAAATAATCCAAAAAATTACTCATTGGTTCCATTAAAAAATGATACGCCCAACCTTCTCCAGTTGGTCGCCCCGACTTATCTACCTTTACACAACCTGATAATAAAAGCAAAGATATTAATATTGAGCCGCCAAATAAAAGGCGTTTGACATTCTTCATTATCTAAATCCTTCTTTCAAAATACTTTTATCATTTTACAGTGTATCGTTATACTTGATGTGAACCATTTAATAAAAAAAACTTCCTGTAAACTGTAAATAAAAAACCACAGAACAAAAGCTTCAGCACATAGCTAATATAACACAAACACAGCGTTATCTGCCACGCCCTTTTACAGCGTCAAACTCTACCGTCGAGGCCATTCCATTGCCTTCGTCTGTCGTCGCTACAAAATCTCCAAAACCTCACTAATGCGCTGAAATAAGCGATTTGATGGAACTAAAGAGTCGCTCATAAATCGCTCACATCGTCCCAAAACCTCGCCTCTAGGTGTTTGAACTTTACGGAAAATTAAAACGAAACAAAGGATACAAACGGCATCTTGCCTCACTTTTTCGCGGGCTACGTCGCTTGGGATTTTTCAAAAAGCAAAAAATACAAACCAAAACCCTATGACACTCCTCAAAACATCGGAGAAAAATGATGTTAAATACGTTCCGAAAAATTGTTACACAGGGAATCATACAATGATTGACGAAGTCTCAAGAGAGCGATTTATCTTCCATTACAAGGAAGGTGTCATTCAACCGTCGATTTTGTGTAGCGAGCCATCCGCTATTTTCGTTATCAACCAAAAATTATTTAAACCGATAATGGCGCTGAATTTACATATATCGTCAAAACGGACAAGGTGCATCCTTTTGACGTCTTTTGGTGCGCCCTGCATGGTAGAACTAAGCGGTGAGAGAGAGCCCGCATAGGACAAGGCATGTGGAACTGCTAGCAAAAGGCAAAGCTAGTATCGTGAGGTATGAGGTGAAGGAAGCCTTTCGCAAACTCCTAAACTGGTCGATGCGAAACTTGATATAAGCTGAATTATCCCCCTAATAATTGATAATCAGCGAAAAAAATGTTAACTTTAAAAAAGAGGTAAGAATAATGTGAATAAGGCCAACAAATTTTTTAACATTCGAAGAACGCGTCTATCTCTAAAAACGATGTATCGTTTTTAGAGATAGACGCTGTACAGCAGATAGAATCAAAGCAATTCTCCTTGCTGATGAGGAATGGTCTTACATACAGACAAATATCTAAAGCATTGCTTCTTGATGAAGATGCAATAGACCTGTCCTAAAAAGTTAGTTCAAAGTTATAGATCCCCCGAAATAAGAGATACACGAAAAAGATGTTTTCTCTGCTTATTACGATAGCGCTGTTGTAAGATTTTAAACCTCTTTATTCGACGATTCACATGCTCAATATAAACGCGATACTTAGACAAGCAGGAATTAAACCATCTCTGGTATTTGGTTAAACTTTTACCGCGCACTTTCTTATATGGCGTTAAACTATTAACGGATAATGAGCAATTCTTTGGTAACCTTTATCGCCTATCGCCGATAAGCAAAACATCTTTTAAAAAATGAAGATCGCTTTTCTTGAAAATCTTCATATCGTGAACTGAGCGCTTCTCTTCATGAACACAAATAATTTCGCCCGTTTCGCCATTTAACCAGCTGATCTGCATAGTATGTTGTTTTTTTTTACCAGAATATGAGTTTTTTTGCTTCTTTTTTGGGTGTTCAATTTCACATTAAGTGGCATCAGCGATGACAATTTGAAGGCCATTGTCACTTTTTAAAAGCTTACGCTTTGACGGTAAAGCAAATGTGCCGTTTTTGGTCAGAACTTGTTCAACCCAAGCTATCGCCTCGCTGCTTCTTTGTTTGTAAACGCCGTATTCAAAGGGGATGTTTTCCATCGTGCGATAATCATGGTAGTCCCCAAGCATGATTATTAATTTATCCAAAACACTTCTTAAGCGCGATGGTCTACCTCCTAATTTGTGAAGTTCTTTGTGCGCTTTTTCTAAGATTTTAAGCATTTTGTCAAATGTAGATTTTCTTACGTCGAAGATTATTAAATATTTTTCGGCTGGTAATTGGGTGAGTCTTTTTTTACTATTTATCATGAAATTATGATACGATATCCTTTGTTTTAGGACAACTCTATTAAAAGCCGCGACAAAAGCAGCTTGCCACAACGCTTGCCGACGTCAATGCCGACAAAGAACATAGATTTAAATCCTTTCTGAGTTTGCCAGTCAGATTGTGGTTGTCCTCCATTCTTTGGACGAAAGCTCAAGTTAGATATTCAGAAACGGTGTTCTATCTAGCTTATTTATATTCTGTCCAAAGAGTAGAGGCGTCATTCTTAATTTAGGAAGATGAGACTTCATGGAGGTGAACTACGACCCCTATCTGCTTACTTGGAGTTTACAATAAATGTTACTTTATTGCTGGGTTCATTTATCAAACAATGAACTGTTTATAATTATACGAGGAGGTAAAAATTAATGACAAATTATGAAATCAATTATATTATTCGTCCAAATATTGATGAAGAATCAAAAGCAAGTTTAATAGAACATTTTGATACAGTTTTAAAAGAAAACGATGCTACGATTTTTGAATCAAAGGATTGGAGCAAACGTAAGCTAGTTTATGAGATTGCTGATTTTCGTGAAGGAATTTATCATATTGTAAAATTTTCTGCTTCATTAACAGCAAAAGCTATTAATGAATTTGATCGTTTAGCTAAGATTAGTGATGATATTATTCGTCATATTATTGTTAAATTGGAAAGTTAATTTTGATTTACTGACTAAAAGTTGATTTTTAAGGAAGAGCTTTGATTAATGTTTCACATGAAACAAAAGATGAAAGGAGATGACTGAATGATTAATAATGTAGTGTTGGTAGGACGCTTAACACGTGATCCAGAGTTACGTTATACAAATAATAATGTGGCGAATGTTACATTTACCTTGGCTGTGAATCGAAATTTTACAAATCAGCAAGGTCAGCGGGATGCAGATTTTATTAATGTTGTCATTTGGCGAAAATCTGCTGAGGTTTTAGCGCAATATGCTAAAAAAGGAACTCTTTTAGGTGTTACTGGACGTATTCAAACGCGTAATTATGAAAATCAACAAGGTCAACGTGTTTATGTAACAGAAGTGGTTGCAGATAAT
>JAIRNX010000027.1 GCA_031257815.1 Lactobacillales bacterium | reverse complement strand
CAGATGGTTCAAGATTTAGAAAATTTTGTGCATCATCATCATTCAAATAGACTAAAACATTCATTAAGTGTGTCTTATACAGGTTTTAAAATTGCTAAAAAATTAAATGCAAATGCTCGCTCAGTTGCTAGAGCAGGATTATTACATGATTTATTTTTTTATAATCGTCGTAAATTAAAAAATGAAGATAAAAGTCATGCCTATACTCACGCCAGAGTTGCAGTTTACAACGCTGAACAAATCACCGATTTAAGTGATTTAGAAAAAGATATTATCTTAAAGCATATGTGGGGGGCGACTTTAGCTTTTCCTCGATATAAAGAAAGTTATATCGTTACTTTTGTTGATAAATATTGCGCTATTAAAGAAGGCATTTATCCTCTGGTTATAAAGTGGAAACAGCGCAAAATTTTCAGACGTAATCGTAAAGCAATTGCATCATAATGAAAAAGTTAATTATTAAATTGATTCGCATTTACCAAAAAGGGATTTCTCCTTTATTCCCTAAACGTTGTCGCTATTATCCAACTTGTTCGCAATATATGTTAGATGCTATTTATCTTTATGGGGTAGCTAAAGGTATATTTATAGGAGTACTTCGTCTTTTACGTTGTCATCCATTTGCAAAAGGCGGAATAGATCATGTGCCTTTAAAATTTAATTTAAAAACTCAGCTGAAATTCGATAAAAATTCCAGGTGAGTTTTTTTATCGAATTTAGTTGTTAGAACCTGTTAACTTGTCTCCATAGTGGCGTAATTTTTGTTAATTTTTTGCACTTTGTAAGAAATTTTGAAAACAAAATTTCTTTAAATCCATTACCTAAAAGCTGTGCTTCTAGCGTGTAAAAATATTCTTTCTTTTAAATATATTTTGCAGGAATTTTTGAGTATAATGAAAAGGTGACTGAGATAGCTGATATAGAAAGGTTTAAGAAATGAGGATTGAATTAAAAGAAAATGTGCATTTGATGACTGTACCAACTTCAAAGTATAAAACAGTTCAAATATTGATGTGCTTTTCAACTCCTTTGCAAGAGGATATTGTAGCTAAACGTGCCTTGCTTTCAAATTTAATGGAAACCAATTCAAAGCAGTTTTCAGTGCAAACTGAGTTATCTAAAAAGTTAGCAGAACTTTATGGAGCAAGTTTTCATTCATATGTAGATCGTAAAGGGAATATGCATCGTTTAAACTTTTTAATTACAATTGTGAATGATTTATATGTGCAAGATAATCAGTTGTTAGAACGAACAGTTGATTTTTTAAAGGAAATTATTTTTAAGCCCAATATTAAAGAAAAGGCTTTTGATCAAGAGACTTTTAAGTTGGAACAAGATAATTTGATCAAGTATATTGAAAGTTTGGTAGAAGACAAAGGATATTATGCGAAGTTGCGATTGCAAAAGTTGTACTATAGATCTTCAAAAGCACAAGCAGAGCCTGTTTGTGGAACGGCACAAGCTGTAAAACAATTAACAGCCAAAGAGTTAGCTTGCTATTATCAAGAAGTGATTACCACAGATAAAATAGACATTATGGTTATGGGGAATGTTAATGAAACCAGAGTTCAAAAGCTGTTTTCCGGTTTTTCATTTGTTCCTCGGCAATTTTCTGATATTGATATTTTTTACAATGAACCGTTAACTAATGTTGTAATCGAACGAGCAGAACAAGATTCTCTCAATCAATCCAAGCTAGATCTTGCTTATCATCTTCCCATAAGATTTGTTGATTCAGCTCATTTTGCTTTGCAAATCTTCAATGGTTTATTTGGAGGTTTTTCGCAGTCAAAATTATTTTTAAATATTAGAGAAAAGGAAGGCTTAGCTTATTTTATAAACAGTTCTTTTGATAGTTTTCGCTCTTTGATGCTGGTTAGTACGGCGATTAACCGAATTAATCGTAATAAGGTGATAGAACTTATTCATGAGCAATTATTTTCTCTACAATCAGGTGAGTTTGAAGAAGCTGAATTTTTACAGACAAAGGTAATGTTGAAAAATATTTATTTACTATCACGGGATAATATCAACACTATTATGGAAGAAAAATTTATTAATTTTCTTTTACCACAAACGAAGTTTAGTAAAGAAGAGTATCTTCAAAATTTACAGCTTGTAACGCGTGAAGAAATTATCGATGTTGCAAATAAGATAAAATTGCAAGCAATATTTTTCCTTGAAGGAACAAAATCTTAGGAGGCTGAATGAAAAAGATTGAATATGCACATGTAGGCGAAACATTATTTTTAGAAAAACTCGACAATGGCTTATGTGTTTTGTTGTTACCCAAAAAAGATTTTTATAAAACTTATACTTTGTTTACAACGAATTTTGGCTCTATTGATAATGAATTTACACCTGTGGGTGAAAAAAAGAAAGTTCGCTTTCCAGATGGAATTGCACATTTTTTGGAGCATAAATTATTTGAAAAAGAAGACGGCGATGTTTTTCAAAAATTTGAAAAACTTGGTTCTTTTTCTAATGCAATTACCGGCTTTACCAAAACAAGTTATTTGTTTTCTACAACATCAAAGATTTATCAAAATTTGGAAACATTAATGGATTTTGTCCAAAAGCCTTATTTCACAGAAGAGCTTGTCAATAAAGAGCAAGGAATTATTATTCAAGAAATGCAAGGATATCAAGACGAACCAGATTGGAGGTTGTTCTTAGGATTATTAGAAAATCTTTATCCAAATGATCCTCTTTCACGTGATATTGTAGGAACAATGGATAGTATTCCAAAAATTACTACCGAAATGTTATACCAAAATTTCTATCAATTTTATCATCCAAGTAATATGACATTAGTTGTGGGTGGACGTTTTGATGTTGATAAGATAATAAAGGTTATTAGGGAGAATCAAGCTAAAAAAGGATTTCCAAAGGTATCCTTAGCTCAGAGTGGCTCTTCTTTTAAAAATGATGAGCCAATTATTGAAATCAGCTCTATCAAAATGAATGTTGTGTATCCAAAGTTTATTTTAGGTTTAAAAGGCAGAGATGTTGTACCAAAAGGTGGCCCTAAACTTTTGCAGTATAAATTTAGTCTTAAACTTTGCTTACAGATGTTATTTGGTCCGATGAGTCGCAATTTTTTACAGTTGTATAATGAAGGCTTTGTAGATGATTCTTTTTCATATGCCTTTACTTTAGATCGCGGTTTTCATTTAGCAGAAATTAATGGAGATGCTCACAATCCGCAAAAAGTAACAGATATTTTGCAGGAAAAAATCAAAAATTATCAACAGCAAGCTGATTTTAATGAAGAAACCTTTGAACTTTTAAAAAGAAG
>JAIRNX010000015.1 GCA_031257815.1 Lactobacillales bacterium | reverse complement strand
TACTGAAAAGTAGAAAGGTAGTATGATGCATGTGTTTGGGACATTTATATTTTTTCAAAAATTAGGACATTTTCACTGAGCAAAGATCGAGACATTTTTGATGATCAATGACATTTTTTGAGAAATTTTTACAGAGAGTTGTTGTTTGACTTTAGATTAAGATAAAATGTTCTTGACCACTTTTTTGTTAAGTAGGAGATAAAAATATGATCGTTAAACAATCAAAGACTTTTATTCCAACATTGCGTGAAGTACCAAAAGAAGCGCAAACGCTAAGCCATCAATTATTGCTTAGAGCAGGTTATATTCGTCAGGTTTTTGCAGGGGTGTATTCTTATTTGCCGCTTGCTTATCGTGTTTTAAAGAAAATTGAAAAAATTATTCGTGAAGAGTTGAATAAAATAGGTGCAGTTGAAATGCTAATGCCAGCGTTACTTTCTGCAGATTTATGGAAAGAGTCTGGGCGTTTTGCTACATATGGCCCTGATTTATATCAATTAAAAAATCGACTTGATGCCACATTTATTTTAGGTCCAACGCATGAAGAAACGTTTACTGCCCTTTTAAGAGATGAAGTGACATCTTATAAGCGTTTACCGCTTAATTTATATCAGATTCAGCCAAAGTATCGTGATGAACTTCGTCCGCGTAATGGTTTATTGCGATGCCGAGAATTTTTAATGAAAGAGGGGTATTCTGTTCATGATAGTTAGGAGAGCTTAGATGATACATATAAAGACTATGCAAAAGCTTATCGCGCTATTTTTAAACGTCTTGGTTTGAATTTTCGCAGTATTATTGGTGATGGTGGTGCAATGGGTGGCTCTGACTCACAAGAGTTTATGGCAATTACTGAACATCAAGATGCGGGGCGTTTGGTTGCTGGAGAAGATACAGTAGTATATTCCACAGAGTCAGCTTATGCGGCTAACCTAGAAATGGCAACAAGCCTTTATCAGGCGAAAAGGTCCGATGAAGAGTTAGAAAAATTGACAGAAGTGGCAACACCTGATGTTAAAACAATTGAAGAAATGTCTGAGTTTTTGCAAATTCCTGCTGACAAAATTATTAAATCTGTCTTGTTTGTTGCTGATAAAAAGCCTGTACTTGTTTTAGTGCGGGGAAATGATGAAATAAATGATGTAAAATTAAAGAATTTTTTAGATGCCAATTCTTTAGAAGAAGCCACTGAATCTGAAGCCTTGACCTTTTTAGGGGCTGACTTTGGCTCTTTGGGTCCTATTGGTGTAAAAGATGGAGTAAAAGTTTTAGCTGACCTTTATGTTAAAGATATGGTCAACGGCGTTGTTGGTGCGAATAAAAATGACTTTCACTTAATGAATGCCAATCCCGGGCGTGATTTTTCACCTGAGATTTATACTGATTTGCGTAATGTCAAAGAAAAAGAAAGCTCTCCGGATGGGAAAGGTGTTTTGAAATTTACACGCGGCATTGAAATTGGCCATATTTTTAAATTAGGTACACGTTATTCAGAGTCAATGAATGCAAAAGTGTTGGATAAAAATGGGCGCTTAATTCCGATGATTATGGGATGTTATGGCATTGGCGTTTCTCGCTTGCTATCAGCAGTTGTCGAGCAGCATGGTGAGGATTCAAAGCTTAATTGGCCAAAAGAGATTGCTCCATTTGATGTTCATCTTTTACCATTAGATATGAAAGTTAAGGAAGCTGCAGCTTTGATAGAGACTCTATCGTTATTAAGTAATGTTGATGGCTTTGATGTGCTAGTTGATGATCGGAATGAACGAGCGGGCGTAAAATTTGCCGATGCGGACTTGATTGGCATTCCGATACGCATTACGATTGGTAAAAAAGCAAAAGACAACATTGTTGAGCTTAAGATAAATAAAACAGGCAAAGTGTTTGAGATGCCCGTTTTTGATGCAAGATCTAAAGTAAACGATTTGTTAAAGAAAAACGATAATTAAAAAATTTAAGAAAGCGAGGATATCATGAATTATCAGGCGTTATATCGAACTTTTCGTTCGCAGCGTTTTGACGAGATTGTGGGGCAAAGGGCTGTCTCAATAACTCTAAAGCAGGCCATTTTGCAAGAAAAGGTCAGCCATGCATATTTATTTACAGGTCCTCGTGGAACGGGCAAAACGAGTGTTGCTCGTATTTTTGCCAAAGCTTTAAATTGTCCAAATTTGCAAAATGGTGAGCCATGTAACAAGTGTGAGATGTGCATAGCGATTACTAAAGGGCGTCTAGAAGATGTTTTGGAGATTGATGCTGCTAGTAATAATGGTGTTGATGAAATTCGTAATCTTCGTGATACAGTAAAATATCCACCTGTTTTAGCAACTTATAAAGTTTATATTATTGATGAAGTGCATATGCTTTCAACAAGCGCTTTTAATGCTTTATTAAAAACTTTGGAAGAGCCGCCTGCAAAGGTTATTTTTATTTTAGCTACCACAGAAGTACACAAGGTATTGCCAACGATTGTCTCAAGAACTCAACGTTTTGATTTTAAGCGAATTGGCATAGAAGACATTGTTCAGCATTTAAAAGATATTTTGCCAAAAATTAATATTAAGTTTGAAGAAGAGGCTCTTTACATCATCGCTCGCGCAGCTGAGGGTGGTATGCGAGATGCGTTGTCGATTTTAGATCAAGCCGTCTCTTTTATAGAAGATACCTTAACAAGTGAAGATGCCATGATGATAACTGGCAGTTTAACCAAAGATATGATGGATCAATATATGTTAGCGATTTATGAAAAAAAGGTTGAAGCTGCTCTTGAAATTTTAGATGAGATATTTTCGCAGGGAAAAGAAGTCAGGCGTTTTTTAGAAGATATGATTTTGTATAATCGAGATTTATTGATGTATAAGCATGCTGCGCAACTGGTGAGCAAAACACGAGGAATACTAACAGATACGTTTAAAAAATTAGCCACAGAACTCTCTTTTGAGAATATTTATGCTTATATCAAGTTTTTCAATGAAGCACAACAAGAAATTCGTTTAAGTAATCTTGCCAGTGTTTATTTAGAAATTGTAACTGTGAAATTAGCAACCTATTCACAGGCTTCATCAGTTGTTCAACCTGAGCAAGGTGATCATAAAGATTTGGAATTTTTGCGTGAAGAATTGAATCAATTAAAAAAGGTAATTACAGATTTGCAAAAAGGGAAAAATGCTTCTTCTGAAGATCGTTTGATAAATACGATTTCTAATCCTAATCCAAGTAAAAATGCTTATAAAAATCCTACTCAGCAAATTCATCAAGTGTTGTTGTCGGCTACCAAAGCGCATTTAACCACTTTAAAAGAAGTATGGCCAGACTTTTTGGCATCTTTAGATGCAAGATGTAAGGCAATGATGAAGGCAAGTAAGCCGGTAGCTGCCAGTGATACGCAGATGGTTGTTGCTTATGATTATGATATCTTAGCTTTAAAAGCTAGTCAGGATGAAACTCTAAAGCAAGTTGTAAGCTGTAATTTAAGTAAGATGATTGATTTTGCACCAGAGTTAATCATTGTTACAAGTAGTAAGTGGCCAAAGCTTCGGCAAACATTTATTGAAGAAAACCGCGAAAAATTGCAATTAGATAAAACACAGATGACACAAAAAAATGTTTTTAAAGAGTATGAAGATGCTGAGTTTGTTGAAAAGGCCGTTCAATTATTTGGTAAAGATATGGTGAAAGTAATAGAATGATATCTTTTTTGTGATATTGGCGAGTTAAAAACAATTGCCGTAGTTCCTAGAAATTATTTAAACTTTTAAGAAAGTAGGATGTTAAATGGTCGAACATATTGAGCGGATACCACCACAAGATAAAGAGGCTGAACAAGCTGTTTTAGGTTCAGTTTTTTTACTTCAAGATGCCTACTTTGCAGCAACGAAGTTTATTACGGCAGAGGATTTTTATTTACATCAACATAAAGTTATTTTTGAAGCCATGTCACAATTAATTAATCGCAACACCCCTGTGGATATTCGGACAATTACAGATGAGTTAAACAAACAGCATCAGTTAGAAGATGCCGGCGGAATTAGCTATCTTTCAGATATCGCGGTGATTGTACCATCTCCTGCTAATGCTGGGTATTATGCCAAAATTGTTGCTGAAAAAGCAGCTCGAAGAAGATTAATTGCTGCCAGTACTGAAACTGTTCAAAAGGCTTTTGACACTAATGAAGACGTCATTGACTTAATCACAGTTACTGAACAAACTTTGATGGATATTTCACAAGATACTAATCAAAAAGATTTTCAAGCTATTGCTGAAATTCTTGGCGAAAGTATGTTTCAGATTGAAGAAAATGCTAAAAATCACGATGTTGTTAC
>JAIRNX010000111.1 GCA_031257815.1 Lactobacillales bacterium | reverse complement strand
CCAAAGCTCTCAGCGTAAGTTTGAATTGCATGGCCGATATCACCAATTCTATTTCCCACAACAGCTTGCTCAATCCCTTTGTACAAAGCTGTCTTAGTTACTTTCATTAGTTGCTGTACTTGCTTGCTTGCACTTCCTACTGCATAAGACCAGCATGAATCAGAAATACCGCCATCAAGATCTACACACATATCAACTTTGATTAGATCTCCATCTTTTAAAGTTTGATGACGAGGAAAACCATGACAAATTTCATCATTGATCGAAATACAAGTTGCATACTTATAGCCTTCATAACCGATTTGGGCAGCTGTCCCCCCTTTATTTTCAATGAAGTTGCGTGCAAATTCTTCAATCTCCCACATATCAATACCGGGTTTGATTAAATCACGTAAGTGAAGATGAACAGCCGCTAAAATTCGGCCTGATTTTTTCATCAACTCAATTTCGCGATTTGATTTTAATGTGATCATTTAGATCTCCTTTTTAAAGTAAAGTTTTTAGAACCAGTTAACGATTTCACTATTGATGAAATCGTTAACTGCTTCTAAGCTTTACATCTGGATATTTATCTTTAAACCACCGCAGTGCAAATTCATTTTCAAATAAAAATAAAGGCTGCTCAAAGCGATCTTTTGCCAAAATATTGCGACTAGAACTCATCTGCACATCTAAGTCTTTGGGATCAATCCAACGGGCAATCTTTGAGCCCACCTGGGTCATTACGATTTCAGCATTATACTCATTAAGCATGCGGTATTGAAAGACTTCAAATTGCAACTGACCTACGGCACCAATTATATAATCGCCAGTTTGATATGTTTGATACAGCTGCACAGCCCCTTCTTGAACTAATTGCTGAATTCCTTTATGAAACGATTTCTGTTTCATAACATTTTTGGCCGTAATTTTCATAAATAACTCAGGTGTAAACTGTGGTAATTTTTCATATTGAACATTTAACCTTCCTGCAGTAATCGTATCACCGATTTGATAATTTCCTGTGTCATACAAGCCAATGATGTCCCCTGCTACAGCTATTTCAACATTCTCACGAGCATCCGCCATAAACTGCGTAACGTTTGCTAATTTTAACTTTTTGCCCGTACGTTGCAGTGTTACTTCCATACCGCGTGTAAATACTCCTGAGCTTATGCGAACAAAAGCAATTCGATCTCGATGTTTAGGATTCATATTCGCTTGAATTTTAAAAACAAAACCGGAAAATTCTTCATGATAAGGACTGACCACATCTCCCTCTTTTGTTTTTACAGCCTGAGGTTTTGGCGCAAATTGCAAAAATGTTTCAAGAAAAGTTTGTACACCAAAATTAGTCAAAGCTGAACCAAAGAAAACCGGTGTTAACTCACCATTTTGAATTTTCTTCTCATCAAATTCATTGCCTGCTTCCACTAATAACTCAATATCTTCTTGTACTTGTATATAAACGCTATTTCCATATAGCGGATGGTCTTTAGCAATATTGCCATCAATAAGCGGAAGAAAGCGCTTGCCGCCATAATTTTCTGGACGAAAAAGCTCTATACGCTGATGATAGACATCATAAATTCCTTCCAGTCCCTTACCCATTCCAATCGGCCAATTCATCGGATAAGACTCAATTTTTAATATTTCTTCTAGTTCCGCCAAAAGATCCAGTGGTTCGCGTCCATCACGATCCAGTTTATTCATAAAAGTAAAAATGGGAATGCCACGCTTTTTTACAACTTTAAAAAGTTTTTTGGTTTGCGCTTCAATTCCCTTTGCTGTGTCGATCACCATAACAGCTGCATCTACTGCCATAAGTGTCCGATATGTATCCTCAGAAAAATCTTCATGCCCTGGTGTATCTAAAATATTCACTCGTTTACCATTATAGTCAAACTGCATCACTGAAGAAGTCACCGAAATGCCACGTTGTTTCTCAATATCCATCCAATCTGATTTGGCAAAATTTCCCGTCTTCTTCGCTTTTACAGTCCCTGCTTGATGAATAGCACCACCAAAAAGTAGTAATTGCTCAGTAATAGTTGTTTTTCCGGCATCCGGATGTGAAATAATGGCAAAGGTACGACGCTTTGCCACTTCTTTTAATAAATTTAAATTTTTCATCTATGTTTATCCTCTCAAGATTTAATTCTGTTCTCGTCAATTTAGAATTAACTGCTAACGATCTTAGTGAGAGGTTCTTAGAACCTGTTAACGATCTCCATAATTGCGACTTTTTTGGTAATTTTGTGCCTTTCTTTGTCAAAAAGCCTCGATTTAGCACCGCTAAACCTGCATTTTTTTCCTAAAAATACATAAAAATTTCTCAAAAAATTCATCAATAGAGAGATCGTTAACAGGCTCTTAGAAAACTGTAACATGAACAAAGTTAAATCCACAAAATTTTTTTTGTAAGGCAGATTGTTATTTGTGTTAAAAAACGAAGGAAGATTCCTTCGTTTTTTAACACCACCATGCCACCCCTTCATCTATCATTCCGGCGGCTACTGCTGCTTTTACCTCTTCGTAATTTAAGGTATAGATATGCTCACCATTGCCCGGATTATAGATGCGAAAAACTGGTTGCCCAGCTAGCGCTACCCTCCAGCCAACGCCTTCGTCATGCCAACCGCGATTTACTAAATCATCTCTTTCATTAACATTCATTGTAAAATGATGATTACCATCGTTAGGATTAAATAAGCGATAAAGGGGATGTTCCCCTTTATCCAAAAAAGCAACTTGTTCGTAGCTCCAACCTTCATTTGCCATTTTTTCAATTTCATAAGTGTTTATTGTATAGTGATGTAAACCTACACCTTCATTATAAAAACCATCTACACCATCTGGAAGTTGAATCAGATTATCTCTTACAAACGGATTGTATAAACGATACACTCCCGCACACATTTGACGACCAGAAATGCCATAAAAATCAGCAGCCCATGCATTTTTATCTGAATCCCCATAACTCCTTGATCTACGAATTTTCCAAATAGTAGAAACATCCCACCAACCGGTAACAGCATTTGAAGAAGGATCAATTAAAAAAGTTTGCCCATTTCGATATTCGGACAAAATTACTGCATGTAAAGTTTCTCCTGGCATAGTTGGTTCAAGCGATTCAAAGTAACAAGCAGCTGTAACGGGAAAAGAGGAAGATTTTAAAAAATCTTCCAACTCTGATTGCGTCCAAAGCGGTGTTGCATTTAAACCTTCTAAAGACATTGCAAATTCTACATAACTAATTGGAAGTCCATATTTAGCGGCTATATCTGGCGGAAGGTTTCCGGTACCACCATTTTTTCTCCAAAAATGGCCGGCAAGCATTTTTTCTCCCCATTCTAAAGGGGAAGTAATGTGCCCAAAACTACTAGCAATCATCGCCAAACAAGTAGGTGCACAACCATTGGGTTCAAATTGAGCTCCTCCAACATATGCACAACTCCAATTATAATCCCCTTGTGAGTAGTAAACTAAATTACATCCAGGATGTGGTCGAAAGCTAAATGCAGAAATTAAAACCGAATTAAAATTGATTCCTATAAAGAAAACACAAATACTTAAGAATAAGCGCGATTTTTTCATAATCAATCCACCTACATTTTTATAATTTATAAGCACGAAAAGCCACACCCCAGTCATGCCAGCCACGTGAACGTAATTGGTCCCGCTCACCACTATTTGCCGTCAAAATAAAATCATGACTATAAGGGTTGTAAAG
>JAIRNX010000062.1 GCA_031257815.1 Lactobacillales bacterium | reverse complement strand
TGCAGCAAACAGCCGTAATCTCTTGGCAAATGTTTTAGGCCGCGCGTATATGTCTTACGTCTTGTGTTGTGTTGTGTTTCAGACAAGCAATTCTCATTCCAAAATTCCTCATGTCAAAGCTGTCTCTGCGTGTATTTACCAAGAGATCGACAAGAAAGTCGTCAGAAACATTCAGATGATCTTTAAAGACCCAGTGGCGTCGCTCAACGCGGGAACCAAAGTCGACTACATCGTTTCCGAGGGATTCTGCAACATCCAAGAGTTGTGCCCCAGGCGTTGCTGGATGTTGGCCTGCTGCTGAAGTTCGCTGACAGATTCCCCTACAGATTTTCAGGTGGGCAGCGGCAGCATATAGGAATAGCCCGAATGCTCGTCATGGAACCCGAGCTGGTCATTGCTGATGAGCCAATATCGGCCTTAGGCGTCCCCATCCGGGCGCAAGTGCTAAATCTGATGTCTGCCCTTCAGAAAAAATCCTCTAACCTATCTTTTCATCGCGCATGACCTCTCTGTCGTGCGTTTCACGTCGTTTCATCGTTGACCGCATGCCATAAGAGAAGAGGGAGCAGACGAGATTCTTGACATCGCGACTCTAACTGGAGCAGCAAAACAAACTGTGGGCAATCGAAGCGCGGTAGTTCAGTCAAACAACAATGCTCTGTACGAAACAGCTCAAAAACAGTCTTAAAAACTGTCGTAATTCATGAGCTGGTCAACATATAAAAATTAGAATTGACTTTTTCATGGAATAAGTATTAAAATTATCCATGAAAATTAACTTAAAATAACTTGTAATTTAGGATGTGTTATATTGCCAAAGCTTATATTATCTGTCGCAAATCAAAAAGGTGGAGTAGCTAAAAGTGTCAGCTCAGTTAATATATCTTCTGGCATTGCATCAATATTGCGTAGGAAAAAAATTAAAAGCAATGCTCCTAGAAAAGTTCTGTTGATAGATATCGACCATCAAGCTTCCTCTTCTCCATATTTTATAAAAACGGCTATTCAACCCGAAAATACTATCCTTCGACTTTATCAAGAAGAGCCGATAACAGTACCTGTCGCGTCTCAGATTATCTATCCAACACGTTTTCCAGGTTTATCTATTATTCCCAGCACCAGTGCTCTTTCAATAAAAGAATCTATTTTTGCTACTTTCGATAAAGCAGCAAAGCGCTTAAAAAATTTTTTGGATAATGAATGCCAAGACTATGCTGTCGTCATCATTGATTGCCCACCGTCTTTTAATATTTACGTCTTAAACGCTTTTTTTGCTTCTACTCATATTATTGTTCCGATTACACCACTGCCAGAATCTTTTGATGGCGTGCATCTTCTCTTTGATTTTTTAAAAAATACGCCCATACTTGCAGACCGAATAGATATACTTGGTTTCGTTATTACTATGCTCAAAGAACGTAATTTAGTGCATAAGGCATATAAAGAAACAATCCAAGAACAATTCCCTGACAAAATTTTGGGAGAAATTCATGATAGTGCTGATATCAATAAAGCGTCTACTTTAAAAAACACCATTTTTGAGTATTCTCGTAATTGCAGAGCTGCTAGTGAGTACAGCGCTATTTCGCGTATTATCATTAATAAATTTGCTGAACAGCTTGAATTGTTAACTGGCGAAGATGAGTAAAAAAAATCTAAAAGATTTAATTAAAATCCAAGCAGAAGAATCCGTTGATCGTATCCAAGACGGGTACAATTGGCGTAATGGTCTTTTTAAAGCAGAAACATCTGATGTTGTTTTAAACAATTTGAACGTCGAACAAAATACACCAGTTGATGTTAATGAGACATCATATGGTGTTATTTCCACACCATATGATTTCAACAAATATCATAATCCACTACCATCGGATAATGCCGCAGAAAATACTGAATTAATAGATAAGCCAAATTTAACATCGGATGGTGTTTTGTTAACTCCAGAAGGGGTTTCAATACCATCTTTTGATGTCAATATCACACCATACCATACTCCTATTTCTTCGATAAACCTAGCACCGGAGAATATAAGATCGAATCATCATGATGTGTTATCAACATCAGATGGTGTTAAGGACACACCTAGGGATACTTCCATTCCGCGACAAACCTTAACATCTAATGGTGTTATAGGAACTCCAGATGTAGTTATGTTAACATCGAATGATGTCAATAACACATCTGAAGATACTTCTGCCCCAAAACTAGAATCTCTTGAGCTAGCATCATCAAATGGAGTCAAAAAACAACAAGATGTAGTTAACAAAACACCATATGTTGTCACTGAAACATCGCCTAATAGCAAACAAGCCCTTATTACCGATACAATATTTGATTCTAATTTAACTAGCCATGATCTCATAAGAACTCCCAATGATGATTTATCTACAAATATAAACCCAAAAAAATTGAAAAAATCTGAGGCTGATGCTAATAAAATCTCAAAAAAGAAAACCCAAAAAAAACCTCTGTTAGGGCAAACAGACGATTTATATCTAATAGGATTGTGGTTTGTACTCAAAACAATTTTTAAAAATGGATACGGAAATTATACTCTGCGTGAATTAGCCAAACGATTGCAAGTCGATCATAGTAATTTGCTGCGTTCATTAAATCGTGCAGAAAGTGCAGGATTAATCCGACGCGTTTCAACAAACGACGGAACTTATATAGAAATCATGACTGATTTACTTTTATTTCCAGGCGAACAGCAAGAAGGAACTTTACAATCATTTATTTCTCGCTTTAATAATCCTAACTTTCAAAAGGAATTCCAGGTTAAGGAAAATTTATTTGCAATATTTTGGTCTATTTTAGCTGCCCATAAACAACCTGAAGAGCTTTCAGGTAGCACATTTGAAATTTTAATAACCCTTGCTTTAAAACACGATGGATATTATGCAGCAGCATTTATTTACAAGTACTTGCCTCGGGTTAAGTCGAATCCTGCCACATTTTTTAAGACAATTTTAGACAAAGAAAACGATCCTCTCTCAAAAGCAGAAATTGAATATGGTAATGAAATAATTACTGCCGCGAAAAATTTGACAAACGCTAATCCAGAATCACTTGGTTTAGCTACAATGAGAACGATGGGAAAACGCTTTTTTTTAGATTTAGGAGGATCTCTTGAAGAGTGCAAACAAATTCTCCAAGATGTTAAAAATCGATATGATAATTTAGTAAATAGCTTTATATCCCCAAAGTAGGATAACATGTACTGAAAACGGTCATTTTTTGCTTTAACCTTTGGATTTTCAATGAATCAGCACTTCAGTAGATGTTAAAACATATACTAAAAACGATTTCTCGTGTGTGATCAGGCTTTGTGAGATTTTTTAACGTTTTTCAGTCTATATTATCCGACTTTTGGGTTAGAAAATAAAGCTGAAGCGGTTGTACCCGATTATTTTGTAAAGTTTTAGATGTTACAAGATACTAGCATTAATTATTGTAAAATCACCCCGCCGCCGATGTCAAATTTTGCCGCCTCCGGGTGTAAAATCGCTATTCAGAATACGGCGCAAACAAACATATTCAACTAAAATTAGGATAGGTGTCTTTTACACACCATGATGCATTTTGTACGTTGTTATTTTAACTACAATTGATGTTTTATTAACAACAATATTCTTTTCTACGGTATTGTATTCACAACAGAAGAACTTAATACGGTGTTAATAAGACACCTTAACACTATATTTTGATGTTAACAGAACTACACATGGTGTAGATATAGCAAATTTTAAAATGTAGTGGTGTTTATACAACCTATAGATGGTGTTTTTATCACACCAAAAATCTACATTTTGGTGTGAATGACACAACATAAAACCCTTCAATGGTGTTAAAAAAACAAAAAAATTATAACTATATTGTGATTAAAACAACTGAAGTTGTTTTAATCACAACATGAAATGTTGTGATTAAAACAACGCACTACTTTAGAAATTATAAAAATAATCTAGTTTCCATAATGCTTTCAAAAATATTATGTATTTCCTGTGGTGTTACTAACACCACAGGAAATACATGATATTTTTGAA
>JAIRNX010000147.1 GCA_031257815.1 Lactobacillales bacterium | reverse complement strand
ATTACCAGAGATTCAGGTGTGCGCATTGTGCGTGATGGTGTGGTCATTTTTGAAGGCAAGCTAGCAAGCTTGAAACGTTTTAAAGATGATGTTAAAGAAGTAAAACTTGGCTTTGAAGGTGGCGCAATGATCGAAAACTTTAATGATATTAAAGTGGATGATGTGCTGGAGAGTTATGTGATGGAAGAAATTAAGTGATCTTAAGTTTTGCCTAAAGTAAAAAGTAAGAGGGAGATTTTTATGGCCAATTATCGTAATCGTCGTGTTGGCGCTAAGATTATGCGCGAAGTCAATGAAATTTTAAAGCGTCATGTGCGCGATCCGCGCATTCAAGAGGTGACGATCACCGATGTGCGGGTAACGGGAGATTTGTCGCAGGCAACGATTTATTATAGTATCTTGTCAAATTTAGCTAGCAAAGGCAAAACTGTGCAAGCTGGTTTTAAAAAAGCAACAGGGATTATTAAGCGAGAATTAGGCATGCGTTTAACATTATATAAAATTCCTACGTTAACTTTTGAGCAAGATAATTCTCTTCAATATGGTGGAAAAATTGATGAATTATTAAAGGAATTAAAAAGAAATGAAAATAATCATTGAAGAAACATTATCCCCCGATAAAGCCGTATAAAAAGATGTTTGCAATGATGGATTTGCCATTAAAAGCAAAGTACTCAGGTGGTGCGGATGTTTTTAGTTCTGCGATGCGAATGGGATTTCTTAATCTTTATCAAACAAAGCAAGAACTTTATATAATCGATGCTTTGGAAAAAACAAAAGCGATGGAAATCGCATCAAAAACACTGTATTGGTAAATTTCCGCTCTTAGTGTAATGGATATCACGTAAGATTCCGGTTCTTAAGATAGGGGTTCGATTCCCTTAGAGCGGATTTTTTTAATAGCCCTCCTCGTATATTGGATTTTGACTCAAATCCACTTTGTTTTTTATGGTGAAAGTCTACCATTTCGTGTCCAAGGTTTTATACTAACATCGTTAACAAGTTCTTAGAGACAGGAGAAATAAGTTTTGAAAACTGAAGATTTTCCTTGTGAGTTTAAAGAGGCTATACCTATTATTAAACGGCTGCAGCAGGCGGGATTTGTTGCATATTTTGCTGGCGGTTCAGTGCGAGATTTTTTATTGGGTCAAAAAATTCATGATATCGATATTGCTACCAGTGCTTATCCAGCAGAGATAAAGAAGATATTTCCACGAACAGTCGATGTTGGGATTGAACACGGAACAGTGATGGTTTTGCATAAGGGGCGTTCGTACGAGGTAACGACCTTTCGCACAGAGTCGACTTATCAAGATTATCGTAGACCTGATTCAGTAACTTTTGTTCGCACACTTGAGGAGGATTTAAAACGCCGTGATTTTACAATCAATGCTTTAGCAATGGATAGCAATGGAAAAATTATCGATTTATTTGCTGGAGAGGCCGATTTGCAAAGTAAAGTTATTCGTGCTGTAGGAGACTCTAATGAACGTTTTCATGAGGATGCACTGCGTATAATGCGTGCTTTTCGCTTTGCTAGTCAATTAGGATTTGAGATTGAAGATACAACTTATCAAGCAATTCAAGCCAATGTTTCTTTGCTAGAAAAAATCAGTATGGAGAGAAGCCAAGCAGAGTTTATTAAGTTAATGTTAGGTGAATTTCGCAATAAAGGTTTGCGTATCTTTATTGAAACTCAAGCGTTTTTGCATGTTCCTTGTTTGCAGCAAAAAAGTTTTGACTTAAAAAAGTTGTTGCAGCTACCTGATAATACACTTCATACATCTAGCCAAGTTTGGGCGTTATTGGGCTATTTTTTAGAGTTTTCTCAAATTGATTTTCATAAATTTTTGCGTGAATGGAAAGAAGCGAAAGCTGTTTTTCGGGAAGCTTCTTTAACGTTAAAATTATTAAAGAAACGAAAGCATTCCGAGTGGATAAATGAGTTATTATTTCAAGCTGGTTTGGATGTCGCACTTTTAACTGAAGAGTTGGTTCAATTAATTTGGCAGCGCGGTAATAATGAAAAAATTAAAGAGCAATTTGCTAAATTGCCGATTACTTCGCGTAGTGAGATTGTTGTAAGCGGGAATGATTTACAGAAAGAATTAAACCGTACACCTGGAGAATGGCTAGGAAGTATAATTGCCCAAATTGAGCAAGCTATTCTTCAAAGGAAATTGAAAAATGAGTATCAAGCAATTATCGAATTTGCAAGAAATGAGGGCGAGCATGACAAAGGCAGATGATCTTTTTAAACAAAATATCAAGACCATTTTAAATGAAGGTGTATGGAGTGAAAATGCGCGACCTAAGTATAAAAATGGCAAAATAGCAAATTCTAAATATATTACAGGATCATTTGCTAAATATGATTTAGCCCAAAAAGAGTTTCCGATTACAACTTTGCGTCCGATTGCGATCAAAGCCGCAATCAAAGAGTTACTTTGGATTTATCAAGATCAAAGTAGTGATGTTGAGCTTTTGGAAGAGAAATATAATGTTAAATATTGGCGCGATTGGGTTATTGATGATGGCAAGACAATCGGTCAACGATACGGAGCAACTGTACGCAAATATGATATTATCAATAAATTACTGAAAGGACTGCAAGAAAATCCGTGGAACCGCAGGAATATTATTAATTTGTGGCAGTATCAGGATTTTGAGGAAAGCAAGGGACTTTTGCCATGTGCTTTTCAGTCTATGTATGATGTTAGGCGTGTTGGTGAAGAGCTTTATTTAGATGCGACCTTGATTCAGCGTTCCAATGATATGTTGGTTGCGCATCATATCAATGCTATGCAGTATGTCGCGCTTTCAATGATGCTTGCTAAGCACTGTGGTTTTAAGGTGGGGAAATTTTTCTATTTTGTAAATAATTTGCATATTTATGATAATCAGTTTAAACAAGCTAATGAACTATTGCAGCGCACTCCGAGTGAAAAAAAGCCAGAGTTGCATTTAAATGTGCCAGATGGGACAAACTTTTTTGCTATTCAAGCTGAAAATTTTGAGCTAGTTAACTATGACCCTGTTAAACCGCAGTTATCATTTGAATTAGCGATTTAGAGCCTGTTAACGATCTCTAGTGAAATGAATCCCGTTATACAAATTGTAATCAAGCAAAGCTTGAAACAATTTGTAATAACCCGACAGGTTTTTTGAGCTATTTTTTCGTAGTTTG
>JAIRNX010000116.1 GCA_031257815.1 Lactobacillales bacterium | reverse complement strand
CTTCATTCTTTTAAAATCACTCATACAAATACGAAATTTCATAAAAATTGTTTTTATTTTACAAATAAAAACAGCATTCAATCTACGTTTATAAATAAATTTTAATAATATTAAAGTATTTACTTTTCTTCTTATAAACCAAACATGCAAGTTGCTATACCATTTAGGATTATATAAATCATTTTTAAAATAAAATCTAATTACTTTAATTTTTATATCTCCTCCATATAAATAATATAAACTGGCCGCTCTATGTTGTCCGTCAGCAATATAATCTTTGTCATTAAACAATATTATGTATTCATTATTAATATTAGGATAATACCCAATCTCCTTAATATTATTAAAAACATCAATGACTCTATCTTCATTAGTTTTATCAATTAAATTTTCTTGTATATACCTATCATTTTCTTGTGCATAACCATTTAACGCTTTTAATACTCTAGAATGCTTCAACTTTCGGAAAACAGGAAATCTAAAAATGTTGTCTTTTTGAATTAACAAATCACTTAACAAAATTTCATCAAAATTCAATTTTTTTAAATTAATAAGATATCTAGATATATTACTCAGAAAAATAGGATTATAATCTTTAACATAAAAACCATCTACATTAATAAGTTTATCTAAAATATCATTTAACTGCAAAACAAGTGCTAAAAACTCATTTATTGTTAAATCTAACCTGAAATCACTAATATGTATATGTATAGCTTCACCTATATTATCTTCTATAATAAAAATATTATTAGATGTCTTACATATGCCTAAACATTTTACTGCTGGATTGCTGATAAAACTCTCCTCCTTATAAAATTACAAATGAAAATTTCTGAAGCTTGTCCCGCGCATCCGTGGAATTTCGCTAGCACCGAAAAACCATTAAGCAATTTTAATTGTATCCTTGTTTGTGATTCCAGTCAAATTTGTGAGAGCACTCTGTAAAATAGGAATCTCTCGATATCCCTTGATTCTGCGAAAACTTCGCTCAGCTTCCATGAATCCAGCAGCAGCTTGCCGAAGCGCCACCTATCAATTCTTGAAGTGAGTCACGCGCCGAATGATTCCTGCACAAGTAGAATTCGCTGATTCCAGAGCATTCGTATTGGAGAGCGTTTGGCGAAGGAGACCTGGCAATTTCAGACGATGAACGGTTAACGTCTCTTCCATTCCCTCTTTCAGACTTGCAGCGGCAGAAGGGTAACACGTTTCGATCTTTTTCATGATCTGTTGAAGTTTAGAAAGCGCTTTATCATACTCAAACTCTAGGTAAGCACTACTCAACAAAAGGCCCGCGTTGGCTTGTTCGGATTCGGGCAATTTCGAAAGAACATTGCGTTTTTTATGAACTTGACATCGCTGGATTACCGCATGATTTCCAAAGGTGTCTTTGATTTCTTTGGCGAGAGCTTTTCCGCCATCAATGACGTAAAGTCGATTCTGTGCTGGATCTAAGCCTCGCTCTAAAAGATCAACAAGCAGGGCTTTAACTACTTCGGTGTTTTCCGAACCTCCTAAAAATTATGATGTGCCCTTTTTCTAATTTTGGAAAGTTTTTTGTATTTTGGGGCGGATTTGATAATGATTTCTTTTTTAGCTTTCATGCTGATTTTGTCCACTTTTGTTGTTTTCTTGTATTTGAAATTTGCCAACAGTTTTGTGGGTGCTTTTAGTGACGCAATTCAGCTCTTTACTTCACTTCTCAAAAATTTTTTGCTATATATTACTTAGTAATTATTATTTCATTTCGTTTTCAAAAAAATAATCAAATTATTTATTGAAAATTAATGGAGGGTATCATCATGAATCAAAAAATGTTTAAGTTAGTAGGTAAGAAAATATTATCTTTATTTTTAACTGTGTTTTTGTGCGTTTGTTTAACTCAAGTTAAACAAGTAACAAGCGCATTAAGTCTTAAACAACAAAACGGCGAATCAATTACGGCAATAGGTCAGTTAGTTGAGTTTGTAGGAACGTGCGGTTTTAGTGGCATAGGAACCCCACCTGAACACCAAAATTATCAAACAGACATCTGGATGGTCGTGAAAATAAACGGTGGACAAGCGATTATTATTAAGCAAAACCCCATAGCAGTGCAAATGTACAATAAAGCTGGCAAAGGATTTGCGATATATGCGAACTCTGATATAAAGCAAAGTGTGAGCAGCTGGTGGAGTGTAACGTGCCCCCAAAGAATAGGCGGCAGGCAAGCACAGGATTACGCACTACCGGTAAAACTAAACGGAGAAAATCAATGCAATCCATTTAGGTTTTGCATAGCTGACCAAAGCAAATACGAAACAACCGTAGACTCAAACCCACAAAACATCACCAAAGCTTTTGTCCCATCGCTGATAGATGTTAACTCAAGGCCAGAAAGTAGCAACTACTATATAGATGTTGGAAAAGATGCTTGGACGAACGTTATGTCTGGATTTCCTAGCAGTGGTAATCAATATCCATGTATTACATGGCTGCGTTCTCCGATCAATGGTCATGATAACGCTGCGAGCGTCCATAGTGTTGGCGATATCAGCGGCAACTTTGTCAGCGGCCCTAATTTCGCTCTCCGTCCAGCTTTCTGGATTAACATCTAGACTTAAAATCCAGACTTTTATTTTTCTTTTCAAGTCAAGGTCTCAGAGCTTGTTATAGCACTTTGCAAAACGGTGGTAAGTAAAGGATCTTAACTCCTTTTTCAATCAAAGGATCTACAACACCTTTTACTTTATGTGATGATAAATTATCTAAGACTAAAAATCAGCTTTGTTCATTTCTTCTGCAAGGAATCCTGAGTTTTGAGTATGTCCCAAGCATCGTGGAATTTGAGCAGCACCTAAATTATTAAGCAACCTCAATTTTACCTTTACGTTTGATTCCAGTCAAATTTGTGAGAGCACTCTGTAAAATCAGAATCTCCCGATATCCCCTGATTCTCCGAAAACTCCGCTCAGCTTCCATGAATCCAGCTGCAGCCTGACGAAGCGCCACCTCTCCATTCTTGAAGTGAGTCACGCGCCGAATGATTCCTGCACAAGTAGAATTCGCTGATTCCAGAGCATTCGTATTGGGGGAGCGGTTTGCCTGAGAAGACCTGATAATCTCAAACGATGAACGGTTAACGTCTCTTTCCATCCCCTCTTTCAGACTTGCTGCGACAATCGTCATCTTTCCAAAGCGCATTCCATCAATCATTATAGCTAGATAACTTTCCTCCAAACGCCGGCTAAAAAATTTATCCATCGCTGTTTGCATCCCAGTGATAAAACGTCTAGAAATTTCACTTTTACTTGTACAAGATGTAAGATTTGAAGCTGTATCTGTATCAAGAGTTTGTTCATATTTTCGGCATGACTTACGAAAGAAGTCGGGCCAGTACTGCTTGATTGAGGCAATCTTCACGCTGAAACCAACCTAAAGTCTCAAGGGGGAATTCACCACCTTCATTGGATCGAACTCGAAGCCTGGTAGTGGAAACTTTTTGGCCACCTAAAACCACTTTTGTTTTCTCGGTGCCATGTCGATAGCCTTTACGATCTTTTTGATGTTTTCCTTTTTTACCAACCAACTCTGTCACTTCTTCCTCCATCAGCTGTTGCAGAACCTCAAAACCTAAGCTCGACAGACAGGGAAAGCAAGCCTTTGCTGGCTTTTTCAAGTAGCACGGTAGGATCAATCACCTCTACAGCATTTTTGACAGTTCTTTCTTCTTTTTGATACAATTTCATTTGGAACAGCTCCTTTCTTTATCTGATTGTTTTTTTGTCAAAAAAATTCTATCAGATTTCTCGGTGCTGTTCTATTTTTTTTTCAAATTCTACGACGGTTGGGACAAGCTCATTTTTGGTGATGGCTATAGTTTG
>JAIRNX010000066.1 GCA_031257815.1 Lactobacillales bacterium | reverse complement strand
ATCAAACGACTAGCTCCAGCAATTGTTAACATATTCGCAACTAACTTAGAGGTAATTGGCTCACGTGAACGCGCTTTACGATCTTGACGTGCATATCCAAAATAAGGCATGACAACATTAATTGTCGCTGCGGAAGCACGCTTTAGCGCATCAATCATAATTAATAATTCCATCAAATGATCATTTACCGGTGCACTGGTAGATTGAATAACATACACATAAGCACCACGAATCGATTCTTCAATATTAATTTGGATTTCCCCATCAGAAAACTGTTTTACGGAACTTTTTCCTAATTCCACACCAACAGCTTTAGCAATCTTTTCTGCCAAAGGACGATTTGAGTTTAATGCAAAAATCTTTAATCTTGGATCACAATAATGCCCCGACATACTTATCCTCCATACCTTTTTATCGTTGATAATTTGAAAAAGCTAAACATATTGTAGAATTTTTCCTTGATGGTACGCAACATCGATTAAGCCACCGCCCAAACACTCCTTTTCCTCATAAAAAACGACTACCTGGCCTGGCGTAATCGCTCGTACACTTTCTACAAAACTTACCGTAGCACGCTGTTGTTCATGTAAAATAACTTGCACTTTAACATCTTCTTGTAGGTAACGAAACTTTGCTGTGCAAGTAAAAACATCTGGTCTTTTTTCTTTAGTGGTAAAAGAAATCTCACTTGCGTCAAGGCTGGTAGCCATCAACGCAGGATGATTAAAACCTTGCCCTACATAAAGGGTGTTAGTTGCTAGATCTTTTCCGACCACAAACCAAGGTTCATTTTCTAATCCACGTTGCCCACCGATTCCTAAACCTTCACGTTGGCCAATCGTATAATACATCAAGCCGTCATGTTCGCCCATCTTAATACCTTCAAGAGTTTTCATCTTGCCTTTTTGAGCAGGTAGGTAATTGGCTAAAAATTGCTTAAAATTTTTCTTGCCAATAAAACAAATTCCCGTGGAATCTTTTTTCTTTGCTGTTGCTAAATGAGCTTGCTCAGCAATCTTTCGTACTTCTTGCTTTTGTAAATGGCCTAATGGAAATATCACTTTTTTTAATTGCTGTTGACTTAATTGACATAAAAAATAAGTCTGATCTTTTGTCTGATCAGCGCCGCGAAGTAAATGCACAACTCCATCTTCACTTTTGTAAATCTGTGCATAGTGTCCTGTCGCTATATAATCCGCACCTAACTTAAGCGCATAATTTAAAAAAGCTTTAAATTTAATTTCTCGATTGCACATTACATCAGGATTTGGCGTCCGTCCTAAACGGTACTCCGCCAAAAAATATTCAAATACATGATCCCAATATTCTTTTTCAAAATTAATCGAATAATAAGGAATGCCAATCTGATCAGCTACTCGTGCTACATCCTGATAATCTTCAGTTGCAGTACATGTTCCCATCTCACCTTTATCATCCCAATTTTTCATAAAAACACCAATCACATCATAACCTTGCTCCTTTAAAAGAAAAGCAGCTACTGAAGAATCAACACCACCACTCATGCCGACAACTACACGTTTTTTATTTTTTTCCAAATCATCACCACCTACAGCGTAGCTATTTTTTACAAACAAAAAGTGCATTGTTTCAAAACTTTTATACAAACCTTATGATTACCCCAACAGCACATATCCAATTAAAACAATACCTAAAATAATTCGATACCAGCCAAATGGTTGAAAATCTTTAGTTTGAATGTAGTGCATTAAAAATTTAATAACTATAATCGAAACAATAAAAGCAACAAAACTTCCCACAGCCAAAATCACTAATTGATTGGCAGTAAAAGCATTTCCTTTTATTAAAAATTTAAAAATTTTTAAACCACTAGCACCAAACATTGTAGGAATAGCTAAAAAGAAAGAAAATTCTGCAGCAACAAAGCGTGAACAACCAAAAATAATGACGCCAAGAATTGTAGCTCCCGAGCGACTTGTCCCAGGTATTAAAGCTAAAACTTGAAAAAAACCAATTGCTAAAACAATGGGGATCGTTAAATCTTTGAGCTGATTAATCTTTGCTGATTTATTTTTATGAATCCGCTCAATCACAATAAAAGCAAGCCCGTAAATTATCAATAATAACGCCACCGAAAAAAACTTGTGCATATGAGCGTCCAACCAATCATCAACTTTTAAACCAATAATAACCGAAGGGATAATGGCAATAAAAACTTTTATCCATAAACTCCATGTATCTTGCTTTTCTTCATGCTTTTTCCGTGGTGAAAAGGGATTTAATTTATGAAAATATAAAACCACAACGGCTAAAATTGAACCAAGCTGAATTACCACTTCAAACATATTCATAAAAGCTTTGGACTCTTTTAACTTAATAAATTCATTCACTAAAATCATATGACCTGTACTTGAAATCGGTAACCACTCCGTAATTCCTTGAATAATTCCTAAAATAATTGCTTTTAACACATTACCCCATAACATTTTGGAAAATCCCTTCTATCATTGAAAAGAGGCTTAGAATATCTAAGAGCCTGTTAACGATCTCTAGCGAAGTGAATTTTTGAGCTCTTTTTTCACAATCTGAGGCAAAAAACGCAGGTTTAGTGGTTCTAAATCAAGGCTTTTTAACGAAAAAGTGTGAAAAAAGAGCCAAAATTATTCATCGCTCCAAGATCGTTAA
>JAIRNX010000038.1 GCA_031257815.1 Lactobacillales bacterium | reverse complement strand
ATAAGAAATAAATTCTGGCAACTGCCTTGCAATATCCGTCATAATAACGGAAACCAAATACGGAAAAATATTTTTAACAATCAAGCGCCATGTTTTAGTTCCTAAGGTATGTGATGCTAAATTATACTCACGATCACGCATAATCATCACCTGCACACGAATCAAGTAAGCTGTTTTAAACCAAGAAGTGCAAGTCATGGCAAATAATAAATTCCAAAACCCTGCGCCAAAAACATAAGATAAAACAATCACTACTAACAACTGCGGAACATTAGAGATAACATTATAAACTTCAAGCATCAAACGATCGATTCTTTTGGAATTTCCCCAAATCGCTCCAATAATCACTCCTAAGACCTCACAAATAAGTGTTGCCAAAATGCCAATTGAAACTGATGTTCTCGCTCCTGCCCACACTGCATCAAACAATGACTTACCATCAGCATCTGTTCCAAACCAAAACTTCGCTGAAGGAGGATTATAACGAGCATTAAAATCATTGATCCCAGAAACATCTGTTAAATCATAACCAGAAAACATTGGTTGAAAAAAACTCATCAAAACAACAAATATCATAATTATCAAGACTACAATAGCTAATTTTGAACTAAAAAATTTGCGAAACACTGACTTCCAATAAGAATAAAGCGGCGCATCAATATGTTCACTAGCTAAATAATTATTATCAATAAATTGAAATTTTTCGATCGGAATTTCCGTTTTATCAATGCTCATTTATTTTCCTCCTTTAAGAACCTGTTAACTTGTCTCGAAGCGATGAATAGTCCCGTTACACAGCTTACAAACCAAGCAAAGCCTGAAACAATTTGTATAAACGGGGTTCATTTCACTAGAGATAAGTTAACAGGTTCTAACACGCAAATTAATTCGTGGATCAATCATTATCATCAATAAATCCCCAACAAAAACTCCTGCAACAGCCAGCAGCGTGAAAAGAAAAACTAAACCAACAACCATTGAGTTATTATGAATAATAATTGCATCTGGCAACATCTTCCCCATACCAGGAACGACAAAAATATTTTCCGTCATTGTTGCCCCTTGAATCGTTAAAATAATCATCGACGGAATTCCTTGAACAATGGGAATTATAGCATTTTTCAAGATATGATTTTTAGAAATTTCACGCTCAGATAATCCTTTTGCACGCGCAAATTTTACATAATCAGCTGATTGTTGATCAATCATATAACGGCGCGTCCACATCACAATATTAGTGATATTAATCATCGCTAAAATAATAATCGGTAAAATATAAGAATAAACATTTTGTGCTCCAAGTGTTGAAAACAAATCAGGCAAACCGAAAAAAGAGGAACCAACAAAACGCCAGAAATAAATAACAGCTAGTGAAGGGATTGAAATTAATAAAGTGATCACTCCCGTTCCTAACTTATCAATCCAACTTGACTTAAAACGTGCCATCGCTGTTGCTAATGGCACTCCTAGTATATAAACAATCACCAATGAAATAAACCCCATCCTAAAAGAAATACTGAGCATCGATGGGTCTTGATAAAAATTATCTGTCTTAGAATAAGGATCTTTACCAAATTTTGCTTTAGTAATGCTGTCTACTTTACTTAAACTTTGATACTGCGCTGTATGAATATTTATAGGTGAAATTTGTTTTTTGCCGGTAGGAAAAGTTACTTTGCTTGCAACTGTTTGTCCTTGACCATTAGCAATTACATCCATAACCTCCCACCCTGAAAAGCTAGGATAGGACTCTCCTAGATACAAATGCACAATATTTTGATGAATAAAAGGAAAATGCTTATCAAAATACACTTGATATTTATATTTTGTACCACTACCTACTAGAGCAAAGCCACCAATTTTATCATTTGAAATCTTATAACCTCGCTTTAGATTAGGATTATCTTTATCATGGATCCGCCATGGATGATCGATTTGAATTAATCTGCTATAAAAACGACCCACACGCTCTAAAAGAGGAATTTCCCGCGTTGCATAAAACCTTTTTGAAGTTGGAAACTGCTTAATCTTCCAACGGTCTCGTTGTAATTTCGCCCACTTATTGTAGATATTTTTATTTTTTTTATTAATCGCAACACTTACCGATTTGTCGACTTGTTCTGCTTTGTTTTGTAAAGCTTTTGAATCCAAATAATCAATATAACCCATATGACTAAATACACTGTCTTCATAATCTATACGCACATCTTGCGTTTTCGTCATTTTAGAAGAATATATCGGATCAACAGAAAAAACAGATCTTCTAGGAATTAATGAAAAAATCATCATATAAGTAAGCGTCGTCACTAAAAAAATGGAAATAAATGATCGCAATAAACGTCCTAATATGTAGCCTTTCACATTTTTCCTCCTACGTTAAAATTTCACGATCATATGTAGTTTGGTTAACAGGTTCTAAGACTCTAAAGATTACAGTTCATCGTCACGCAGGTAAGCAAATTTATAAATAGAAAGAGCGATGATCGTAACAATTACTCCTATGAGGATTAACACAATTGGTTTTGTAAAAATTTTCCCAGTTGAAGGAAGAAAACCATTTAGTTGGGCTTTATTTTCAAAATCAATGTTTACGGTATAGGAGTTTGGATCTCGCCAGTATTCTGTTACTCCTTGATTATTTTCTTTTGAAAGCCAAGTGTAACTGATATCAACCCAATCTTCAACACCTGGTGGAATCCCATCATGAATAATCATATAGTTATCTTCACTCATTAGTGTTGAAGTGAGGATATTTTTAATATTAGGCACAGAGTAGTTATTTGAATTTACCTTAATTTCATAAGAATTATCTGAGTCAAACGTATAGCCTTTTTTCTCTGCATTTTCATTTAGTCTTTGCAGATATTTAGTTATATTAAATTCTTCCCAAGTTTCAACACCATCGACCATATTTTGGTAGTAACGCGGAAGATAGCTAGTAAAATCTGCAACTTCATGATCCACAAAAATAAAACGAACTGGGCGAAGTTGGAATTGACTATCTAGGATGTTTTTAAAGATAAATGTATCAGCAACGTCTTCTTCATCTCTTTTGACCTCACCTTTAAAAACAATAGGCGCACCACTGCTTTTTGTTAATGTGTAACTTTCACTATTATCAAAATAAACTAGATAAGCTGTTTTCTTGTCCAAAAGATATCCACTTGGTGCTTTGTGCTCATAAATAATATAAATATTATTTTTATCGAGTGTATCAAAGTTTAAAATCCCATTTTCTGTTTGTTGATTTCCCACAGGTTGAATTGTAAATTCATCTGTTGGCAGATTGGTTTCGAGCCCTTTTTGAACATTTAATAAAGTAGTACGTAAACTTTCTATATTGGCTTGTGGAATTTTGGCTAAAGCAAACTCTGTTGTATTAGTTATGACTTTATCATCTTCATTTTTTTTGGTAATTTTAACCCCATATTTTGGAGGTAGTGTATTCTTGATATTATCTAAAGTTGCTGTAATTTTTTCACCCAATGACAAAGAAAGCGAAGAAAGTGCCTTTTCTTCCTGCAATGTATAATAAGTAAAATCTTCAACATTGTGTTCTCGCAATTTCCCTGCTTTATATTCAGCTTTTGGATTTGCGTTGCTATCAACAAAAAGATGAACTACCCATACAGTGTCAGTTTTATCATAACGACGAAAGATTGGTGTTTGTGAATTTTCTGGAGTAAAATCGCCAATTGGAGCCCAGATTTCATGAACTAGATAAAAACCAATTTCAAAAGCCACCTCGGTATTGGTGTTGATCATATCCATATAACTATTGGCATTACTGTTTTCAGCAAGTAAATCATCTTTAGAATTTGAGTGAAAAATGGAAGGCTCTCCTATTTGCGACAATGCATAATTATATGGAAAATTAGAAGAAATTTCATGTAATTTATTAAAAGTCAATTTTCCTGAAGAGTTAGTTTTTGCAACACTGCGTTGTTGAACGTTTCCTTTGTTAGAGTTGCGATAAATAACAAAGTGATCATCGTCTGTAAAATTAGTTAAGATATTTCCACTAAAGTCATGATTTTCAAGTTTGATCATCTCAAAATAAGCATCAGGAAGCTTCTGATCGGTAAAACCAATTTTATTGGTTTCTAGTTCAAAACCACGCAGCTTATTATAGACAGTCCCAGAATTATCAGAATTAAAAAGTTTATCTAAATCGCCATCAACCCATGAATCTCCAGAAGCGTAAGAGGGAATAACAAGAATTGTTAAAAACAATAAAAAGCATAAATATATTTTTGTATGTCTCATCTCTATCTCCTTATTCTATTAAATACTTCATTTTGTTTAATAAATCTCCTCGGAAATTAGGATATAAAGAGAATTCGTTGCAATTTTTTCCTAAAGCAAGGAAAAAATCGCAAGAATAATGGTGCTATTTTGAGGCTCCCGTTTCTTGCGATTTGTAATCAAGTAAAACTTGAACAAATCGTAAGGAAGGGGGCAAGTCTTTTAACGCTAGAAGCACGACTTCTAGGTTACTGGATAAAAGAAATTTTGAGTACAAAATTTCTTACAAAAGGCAAAAAATCACCAAAAAAGTCGCAATTATAGCAATTTGCAAAAAATTTGTCATAATTAAGTAAGAATAAAAGTTTCGGATAAACTTACATATTTATCCATGTCTAACTTTTCGCAAATCGCTATATTATTTATATGCCGCCATAGCTCAGCAGGTAGAGCACTTCCATGGTAAGGAAGAGGTCGTCGGTTCAAACCCGATTGGTGGCTTTTTTTCTTCGCTGTTTTTTCAAATTATATGCCCACTTACTTAAGGCAAAAAAAAGTTTATTGACTGGTAAATCAAACTCACCAATAAATTCCTCTATTGTTGGATTAAAGTTATTTTTAAACTTTAACAAACCACCATTTAGGCTAGCTTCTACTCCTCCCATATTACTAGTAAGAGCTCCTTGTTCAAAGGCTTCTTGAATTGTCTCAAACCACGTTAAATAAGCTGGCATATAACGTTTATAATTTTCATCCATTCCGGCATATAAAATTTCACTAGTTTTCGCAAAAACAATTGTTAACGTTCCAGCAATAACAACTTTTGCTCCAGAATGATCTATTTTTTTTTGCAGCTCAGCAACCTCGCGCTTAAGCGATATACGAAGCTCTTCCAATTGATAACGCTTTTTAGCTTGATTTTCCTTTAATTTTGCAATAGCCTGCTCATTTTCTTGATAACGAATTTGCGTATTTTTATAAAGTTCTTGCAAATCCAACTCGGCCAACATAATAAATGCTTTTTCCGGATAAACCTGTAAAAGGTTCTCATAATACGCAGCATC
>JAIRNX010000092.1 GCA_031257815.1 Lactobacillales bacterium | reverse complement strand
CTTTTAGAAAACATAAAACTTCCCCCTTAAACATTAATAGCTACAATGCAAAAAATAATAGAAACATTTAAAAAATACTTTACTCTTCATTTTTTGTCAATATCAAAAGGCGAATACATGCGCAAGTGTTTGCCTAAGAGCCTGTTAACGATCTCTAGTGAAATGAATTACGTTTATTAAATTGTAATCAAGTAAGCTCAAAACAACTTGTAAACCTGCCAGGTTTTTTAACAAAAAAGTGGGGAGTATTGCCAAAAACTTGTCGGGTTACTTGCATCTTTCAAGCTTTGCTTGGTTTGTAAGCTGTGTAACGGGACTATTCATCACTTTGAGACAAGTTAACAGGTTCTAAGAAAAGTTTTTTATCGCTTTTTTGTGATATGATTTAAAGTGATAAAAAATTCTTTTGGAGGGTCAAAAAGAATGAGGGAGCCAAAGTATCAGCGTGTTGTTTTAAAACTTAGTGGAGAAGCACTTGCAGGAGATGAAGGTTTTGGAATTAATCCTTTGGTTGTAAAGCAAGTTGTAGTAGAGGTAAAAGAAGTACATGATTTAGGGATTGAAATCGCTATTGTAGTTGGTGGTGGCAATATTTGGCGTGGTGAAGTTGGCGCAAGCATGGGAATGGAGCGAGCGCAAGCAGATTATATGGGCATGCTAGCAACTATCATGAACGCTCTAGCTTTGCAAGATACGTTGGAAAATATTGGTGTGCCAACACGTGTGCAAACGTCAATTGAGATGCGACAAATTGCTGAACCGTATATTCGCAGGCGTGCTGAGCGTCATTTAGAAAAAGGACGTGTAGTGATTTTTGCCGGTGGAACAGGGAATCCTTATTTTTCAACGGACACGGCTTCAGCTTTAAAAGCTGCAGAAGTTAACGCTGATGTCATTTTAATGGCGAAAAACAATGTTGATGGTGTGTATTCTGCTGATCAGAAAAAGGATACAAAAGCTGTGAAATATGAACAGCTTACACATTTAGATGTCATTTCTAAAGGCTTGCAAGTTATGGATGCAACAGCAAGCTCACTTTCAATGGATAATGATATTCCATTGGTGGTATTTAATTTAAATGAGCCAGGCAACATTAAACGTGTGGTTCTTGGCGAGGAAATTGGAACAACTGTTCATAATTAGAAAGGTAGAGAAAAATGGCAGATATTATTCCAAAAACAAAAGATAAAATGCAAAAAGCAATGGAGAGTTTAAATCGTGAGTTTGGTCAAATCCGAGCTGGACGTGCCAATGCTTCTTTGTTAGATCGAATTCAAGTAACTTATTATGGCGTACCAACGCCGCTGAATCAAATGGCTTCTATCCAGATACCTGAAGCGCGAGTGTTGCTTATTACACCTTTTGATAAGGCAACGTTAAAGGATATTGAACAAGCATTAAATGCTTCAGATTTAGAGTTAACACCAATGAATGATGGCAATGTGATTCGTTTGGTTATTCCGCAGTTAACCAAAGAGCGCCGCAGTGAGTTAGCTAAAAAGGTAAAAAAAGTTGCGGAAAATTCTAAAATTGTTGTGCGCAATGTTCGTCGTGAAGCTATGGATAAAGCCAAGAAGCAAGAAAAAGGTGGGGCGTTAACGGAAGATGATCTGCATAGTTTAGAAAAAGATATTCAAAAAGTAACAGACGATGCAGTGAAAAAAATTGATCAGATGACAGCTGAAAAAGAAAAAGAGTTGTTGGATGTTTAAACTTGCAAAGGAGTAAGAACCTGTTAACGATCTCTCTATGGGTGAAATTTTTGGTATTTTGGAGATAGAATGCAATTCATTCTTTTTTTAAGCTTTGTTTTTGTTAAAATTTAGTTTTTTTGTTATCTTTAGGACAGCAAAACGATGAAAGAAGGCCTTTAATATGGATAATGGAAAAATTGATGGCAAGCCAGTAACAGAAAAACAGCTGCTAGCTTTAGGATACAAAAAATATTACGGCAAAGATATGGATATTTATTATTCCAAGGACATTTGTCGGCATGTTGGAAACTGCGTGCGGGGCAATCCTGCAGTGTTTGAAGTGGGTCGTAGGCCATGGGTGATTACGAACAATGGGGAAGTGGATGAAAATATTCGCGTAGTCAATACTTGCCCCGTTGGAGCTTTGAAATATGTCATTCATAAGGAAGTTGATGCGTGATGAATATTCGCAAAGAAGATCGACGTTTGGTGTTATATAATGATACCAAGCCTTTTATTGGTGAAATCACTTGGCTTCAAACCGAAGATGTATTAATTATTGACCATACTTTTGTAGAGTCTGAATTTGGTGGGCGAGGATATGCCAGACAATTGGTAGATGCTTTAGTTAAAAAAGCGCGGAGTGAAAATTTAAAATTACTGCCCGCTTGTTCCTATGCTAAAAGAGTTTTAATAGAGCATGAATATGAAGATGTATTAAAAAAGTAATAGAAATTTGAAGGAGATACATTTATGTATGATTTTTTGATTGTTGTAGAAGTCATTTTATCAATTTTAATTATTATTGCCGTTATGATGCAGCCATCTAAGCAAAATTCAGCAGCAAGTGCATTTTCTGGTGGTGCTGATCAGTTATTTGGTAAGCAAAAGGCACGTGGTTTTGAAGCAGTGATGCAACAAGCAACGGC
>JAIRNX010000109.1 GCA_031257815.1 Lactobacillales bacterium | reverse complement strand
TGGCTTCCAAAGCATGACCAATTGTATGACCAAAATTTAAAATTAAACGCCGACCATTATCAAACTCATCTTCCGCCACCACTTGCCGCTTAATCTTACAACACGCATAAATCACGTCTTCAGCATGATCTAATAAATCCCACTCATCTTTGTACGACTCAAGTTTCTCCCATAAAGCAAGATCCGCAATTGCTGCATATTTGACAATTTCAGCAATCCCTTCCCGCACGCGCCTTTCCTGAAGTGTTTTTAACACTTCAGGATCAATTAACACGCCATCCGGCTGCGCAAAAGTTCCCACCAAATTTTTGGCTACTCGTGTGTTCACTGCTGTTTTTCCGCCAATTGAGCTATCCACTTGCGCCAGCAAAGTCGTCGGTACTTGCAAAAAATGAATTCCTCTTAGATATGTCGAAGCAACAAAACCTGCCAAATCTCCAACAACACCACCACCCAGCGCCAAAATACCATCGCTGCGTGTTAATTCATGCTCTGCCAAAAAATAATAAGCATCTTCCGCACTTTTTAAACTCTTGCTTGCCTCACCAGGTGAGATGACAAATTTTACCACCTCAAAGCCCACTGCAAAAAGTTGTTTTTCTACTTTAAGTCCATAGTGCTCATCTACTGTTTTATCAGTAAAAATAGCAATTTTTTGCATTTTCCATAACTTTGCAGCCCAAAGGCCAACTTTAGTAAGCGCACCTTTTTCAATCCATAAATCATAGTGATGATCAGGAAGATTAACGGTTAATTTCATACCTCTTCCTCCAATTTTTTCTCAACAACTTCAAGCGGCATCTTTCGCCCTGTCCATAAAGAAAAAGATGCTGCTGCTTGATGTAAAAGCATTCCTAAACCATTCATCGTTTTAGCGCCACGATTTTTTGCTTGCTGCAAAAGCTTAGTCTCTCTTGGACTATAAATCGCATCCGTTACTAAAATATTTTCTGGAATTACTTGTGGATTGCGAATTGGAGACGTCCAAGTCATCTCACCCATCCCAACATTAGTAGTATTGGCCAAAATCAATGAATCACTTAACTCTCGTGCCAGTATCTCTTCATCTGCCAAATTAAATAATTCAATCTCAACTCTCGTCTGCTCAGCGATTTTTTTTAGCCGCTCTTTTAATGGATAAAAACTGACTGACTTGCGATTAAAGACAGAAATCTTTTTTGCTCCTTCCAAAGCCAGCTGAACAACAATTGCAAGCCCAGCTCCGCCGCCACCAAGCACAGTAATCTGTTCATTTTTAACACGATATCCTTTGGCTTTCAAACTTTCAACATAGCCAATTCCATCTGTATTACGACCAATTAAACGTCCACCTAGATAAACAATCGTATTCATTGCTTGGATAATTCGCACTTCCGTACCCAATTCATCCATAAATTTGATCGCTTCTTGCTTATATGGCATAGACAAATTTACACCCAACATCTCAAAAGCTTTTATCGCACCAATTGCTTTTGCAAAATTTTCAGGCTTTGTCTCAAATGCTAGATATACAGCATTGATTCCCAATTCGCAAAATGCTGTATTATGAATTAAAGGCGAGATGCTATGCTTAATCGGTGTTGCAATCACTCCAGCTAATCTTGTCTCTCCTGTAATCATTTATTATCTCCAGAACTATCAGTCACTACAACATTGCCTAAGCGTGGGATCGTCACATATTCTTTCTCGAACTCATGAAATGTATGATTAACTGCAGAAAGCAATCCTTTACGCGTAATAATCCCCGCAAAACATTTTTTATCATCAACAACTGGCACAAAGTTATAGTCTCTAAGTAAACGCATCGCATCTTCAAGCGACCAGTCAACCGACAAAGTTGGATGAGTAATATCCACTACATCATTAACTATAAAATTTTGCAAATCAATAATCCCTGCAGCCTGCGTTTCAATAATCTTATCAACTACCTCAGCAAGACCTACTGTACCTACAAAAAGATCTTGACTCCCCAACGCAGGAATCTTTGAAAAATGAACCTGTGATAACACTAATAATGCATGGTTAAGTGGATTGTTGGTCATAAGATTTGCAACGTTTTCAGCTGGAATCATTAACATATCTTTCTTCTCTAATAACATTTTCTCAAGTGAACTTGCCAACATATCAAACCTCCTAAAACTATCCAACAGATCCACTTGTTTTGATATTTACTAGTATAGCATTTCTATGATTTAATGGGAGAGAAGGGTAAACGTGCTAAGAACCTGTTAACGATCTCGGAGTGATGAATGATTTTGGCTATTTTTCCGTATTTTTTCGTTAAAAAGCCTCGATTTAGCACCACTAAACCTGCATTTTTTGCCTCAAACTACGAAAAAATAGCTTAAAAATTCATTTCACTAGAGATCGTTAACAGGCTCTAAGAAAGGAGTCAGTTATGAAATCATCAACTTATCGCATTTTAAATGAAATTTTAAATGCCGTAACTCATGGAGTGGCTTTAGGATTAAGCATTGTAGGACTGGTGTTTTTATTGATCAAAGGAGCTCATATTTCGCCTCTTTATATAATAGCTTATACTCTTTATGGCTCAACTTTGATTTTACTCTTCTTATCAT
>JAIRNX010000056.1 GCA_031257815.1 Lactobacillales bacterium | reverse complement strand
GCCGGTTAAGCCTTTTGATAAGCACATAATATCTGGGGATACGCCCGTATGATTAAAAGCAAACATCTTCCCCGTGCGCCCAAAACCAGTAGCAATCTCATCAGCAATTAATAAAACGCCATATTGATCACATAAAACGCGCAGTTTTTGCAAATAAAGCGGAGGATACATCCGCATGCCAGCGCTGCCTTGCAATAAAGGTTCCACAATCATCGCACAAGCTATTTTACCATGTTTAGCAAATATTGTTTCTGCAAAAGTAAAACACTCACATGAACAGTTTTCGCGACTTTTTTGAAATGGACAACGATAACAATCTGGCGCAGTGACCTGCTTTGTTTCAATTAAAATCGGTTGATACAACTTTGCATATAAATCAAGCGCCCCAACAGATAGTGCTCCGAGCGTTTCACCGTGGTAGCCATTTGATAAACACAAAAACTTCGTTCTTTGTGTTTGCCCGATTTGTTGCTGATACTGAAAACTCATTTTCAATGCACACTCAACTGACGCTGAGCCATTATCGCTAAAATGAAACTTTGTTAAACTTATCGGCAAATACTGAATCAAACGCTCACATAATTCAATCGCCCCACAATGCGTAAAGTTGGCAAAAATCACATGCTCAAGTCTATCCAACTGCTTCTTGATTTTTTGCGAAATCACTGAGTTCGTATGTCCCAACAGATTACACCACCAGGAGCTGATAATATCTAAATAACGCTTACCATTGTTATCATACAGATACACGCCTTCTCCACGCTCAATCACAATCGGTGGCAAATCCTTGTAATCTTTCATCTGCGAACATGGATGCCAAATATATTTTAAATCTCTTTTTTGTAAATTCATCTTTAAAATAAAGAAGCTAACTTATTTTTTGAAATCATTAGCTCTTTTTGTCCTTTCGCAACGGTATCAATCACCTGAACTTTGCTTAATTTCTCAATCATTCTTTTATTATCTTCACAAATCAAATTATTTTTTACAAAATTATTCATAATAATCCCGGCAATTTTAATTTCTTTGCTACGTGCATACTCTACTGTTAGCATCGTTGCATTAATACTTCCAAGCCTTGAAGTGCAAACGATTAAAATAGGCAAATTAAGTTTATGAATCACATCTACCAACATTAATTGTTCATTATCATCGCGAAATGGGCAGATAATCCCGCCTGCGCCTTCTACAAATAAATAATCTGAATTCTTTTTAGCAAGTTGATAATCCTTTTTAATTTTATCCAGCTCAATAGGAAAGTTTGCACGCTTGCTTGCCAAATGAGGTGACAGTGCTTCTTCAAAAACAAAACTTACCAAATCATTAGGTTTTGCCTTTAAACCGCTCATTTGAATAATTTTCAGCGCATCCATCGCTATTAATTTTTCATTTATAAACTTTGCACCGCTTAAGACGGGCTTATAATAATTTGCCTGCATTTTTTTCACTAAAAGTCCGGTTACATAAGTTTTGCCAACATCCGTTCCCGTCCCGGTTACAAAAACCGCTTTCCCCACTAAAATCACCTCTATCTTTATTGATTTTGTGCTAATTTTTGCTGATTGTCAACGATTTTTGGCTATCTGATTAACAATTGGTTTTGGAAACTCTTCAACAAAATTACAGAAAATGTATACTTTTTATCATAAAAAGGAAGTTTTGTAACAATGGACATTTTTATATAAACAACATTTAATTGCCGATAAACATGGTCTATATCATGTTTTTTTCTTTTTAATCTTAGTTTAAATGTCTGAAGTTTGGAAAAAGGTTTAATATTTATCATGATGCTGTAATGCGATGTATTGCGTTTTAGGACAAGTTTATTCTAAGAACCTGTTAACTTGTCTCGGAGCGATGAATAATCCCGTTACACAGCTTACAAACCAAGCAAAGCTTGGGTAAGCTGATAGTAACCCGACAAGTTTTTGGCTATTTTTCCACACTTTTTTGTTAAAAAGCCTCGATTTAGAACCAACGCTTACGCTAACCTGCGTTTTTGACAGAAAACTACTAGGAGCAGTTTTCCTTTATCCGACACCTGAAAGCCGTGCTTTCAGCCTCAAATTGTGAAAAAATAGCTCAAAAAACTTGTCGGGTTATTACAAATTGTTTCAAGCTTTGCTTGATTACAATTTGTATAACGGGATTCATTTCACTAGAGACAAGTTAACAGGTTCTAACCAGTAAATTTTGACTTTTTCACCATAAATTTGCTGATTAAAATCAAAAATATTAAGCTCTACTGTTAATTGCTTACCTTCTCCAAAGGTCTCATTGTGACCAATTGAACCCATTGCACGATATTTTTTACCTGCTATTTCAATATCATTTACATACACACCAACACCTGGCAGATATACACTTTCACTTACTTCAACACTTGCCGTTGAAAAACCTAAAGTGTGCCCTCTGCCATCTCCACGCACAACCACACCTTCTGTTACATAAGAGTATCCCAATAGCTGATTGACCTGCTTTATATCTCCTTTGCTAAGCAATTCACGAATCCAAGTAGAACTAAGCTTTCTCTCTTGAACTTTACACTCAGGCACTGTTTCAATTGCAAAACGCCCTCTGGCGTATTTAGGTAAATGCGACAGATTTGCAACGTCCTTTAGTCCATAAGTATAATCAAAACCCGTCACAACAACTTTAGCATTTAACCCCACCATGTATTGATCGACAAATTTTTGCGAGGGCAATGAAGCAAACGACGAAGTAAAGGTCATAACATAATAATAGTTCACTCCCAACTTTGCCATCCAATCGCGCTTTAAATCTGATGAAGTCAAACTTGTTAACAACTTAGCATTAAACTTTTTAAACACAAGTAAAGGTTGTTTATCAAAGGTCATTAAGGC
>JAIRNX010000018.1 GCA_031257815.1 Lactobacillales bacterium | reverse complement strand
TGGTGAAAAAATTCTGCTTTACGGCGATTACGATGCAGACGGTATGACAGGAGTTGCCTTGCTAAAGGAAGCACTGAAAAGGATTGGTGCTGAGGTTTTGTATTATTTGCCTAATCGTTTTACAGATGGTTATGGTCCAAATCTTGATATCTATAAATATTTTATTGAACAACAACAAGTCCAACTAATCATCACTGTTGATAATGGTGTAACAGGTGTTGAGACAATTGCTTATGCGCAAAGTGTTAATGTTGACGTGATTATAACTGATCACCATGAATTGCCTCAAGAGTTACCCAATGCTTATGCAATTGTTCATCCAAAGCATCCCAAAGGGGCTTATCCTTATAAAAAGTTAGCTGGTGTTGGCGTAGCTTTTAAATTAGCTTGCGCTTTATTTGGCGAAATTTCATTTGAGTTATTAGATTTAGTGGCTATTGGGACGATTGCAGATATAGTTCCTTTAACGGATGAAAATCGGATTTTAACCTTTTTTGGGTTGAAAGCTCTTCGTAATTCAAAGCGTGTTGGTTTAGTTGAGTTAATAAAAGTTGCCGGAGTCGGACAGCAAACAATTACGGAAGATACGGTTGCTTTTTTTCTAGCTCCAAGACTTAATGCTTTAGGTCGCTTAAAAGATCCAAATCCCGCTGTTGAATTAATGTCAACTTCTGATCCTGAGTTAGCAAAAATTTTAGCCCGAGATGTTCAAGAAGCTAACGAAGAGCGTAAGGAATTAGTCGAGAAAACAGTTGAAGAAGCGACGGCCCTTCTTTTAGAACAGCCTGAAGAAGCTGTTCAAATTATTGCTAAGTCAGGATGGAATCCTGGAATTTTGGGCATTGTTGCTAGTCGTCTTTTAAAGAAAACAGGCAAGCCAACTTTTGTTTTTACAATTGATGAAGAGGGCAAAGCAAAAGGTTCTGCGCGCTCGGTTGAAGCTTTAAATTTATTTGATGCAATGGATGCTTACAGGGATCTTTTCTTATCTTTTGGTGGCCATCATATGGCGGTGGGCGTAACATTGTTGGCTGAAAATTTAGATAAATTGCGCGAGCTTTTAAAAGAGTATATCACATTAGAAAAGATCGATCTTACAAAAGGCAAGAGATTAAAAATTGATGGTATTTTAACAGCAGATGAATTGAGCGTAAAATTTGTGGAAGAATTAAAAGTACTTGCTCCTTTTGGCCAAGACAACGATAAATTGCTTTTTTCTTTAGAGCATCCGCATATTCAAGACGTTCGGGCAGTAGGACCTGGTAATAAGCATTTAAAGTTGATGCATATGGAAAATAATTTAACGTTAGATATTATGGCTTGGGGATCAGGTGCTTTAGCAAAAGAATTTACCAGTGGTGGAAAGCTATCTTTGGTTGGTGAGCTTACACTTAATGAATGGAATGGAAAAAAGAAAACGCAATTTGTTTTAAGTGATTTTGCTGTTGAAGGAATACAGTTTTTTGACTTGCGTGGTAAGCAAGGTATGCGTTCTTTACCCACAGAGAAAGCTTTATTTTTATTAAATCATCAAGAGAATTTAAAGGCTCTAGCAAACTTAGCTCAAAAAGACATTTTATTTTTATCAGAGAAGGAAAAACTTGCAACGTGGCAGGCAGAAAATAAGTCCAAAAGTTTAGTGATTGTTGATATCCCTGGTGAAGCTCAAAAGTTGCAAGAATTCATTCAAGAGTCGTCCTTTGATCGCATCTACTTTTTAGGAGTTAGCCTTAATGAAGCGTATATTGAAGGAATGGGAAGTCGTGAACAGTTTGTTTTATTGTTTAAATTTATTAAACAATATCGAAAAGTTAATATTCGTCATAAATTTCGTGAAGCAGCAAAGTATTTAAGGGTGCCAGTTCGCCTGTTTATTTTTATGGTGAAAGTGTTTGAGGAGTTAGGATCTGTTACAATTGTTGATGGGGTTATGAAAGTTGTCGACCAACCAACTAACCGTCCTTTAACAAAAAGCAGCTTGTATCAAAAAAGGGAAAAACAAATAGAGCAAGATATGTTTTTTCTGTTAAGTGATGGAAAAACTTTAAGTAAATGGTTTTGTAAATCTGGAGTTGAAATCTAATAGGTGGGTAAATGAATAAGGGGAATAAAAAATGGATTTAAAAGATTATATTGCAAGTATTGAAAATCATCCAAAGAAAGGGATTACTTTTCGTGATATTTCTCCTTTAATGGCTGATGGAAGTGCATATAAAGAAGCCGTTAGACAAATTGTTGAGTATGCCAAAGAAAAAAATATCGATATGATTGTTGGGCCGGAAGCGCGTGGATTTATTATGGGATGTCCAGTGGCTTTTGAATTAGGTATCGGTTTTGCACCAGTGCGCAAGCCTGGCAAGCTACCAAGAAAAACTATTTCTGCTGATTATGAAAAAGAGTATGGAGTAGATACGTTGACAATGCATGCAGATGCGATAAAAGCGCACCAACGTGTGTTAGTGGTTGATGATTTGCTTGCAACAGGCGGGACCGATTTAGCAACAATTGAAATGATTGAGCGACTTGGTGGAATTTTTGCGGGGTGTGCGTTTTTAATTGAATTAGATGATTTAAATGGACGAGAAAAAATTAAAAATTATAATATTAAAACGTTAATGCATTTTAAAGATTGAAATTTAGATTGTTCACTTGCTTGCCTGAGAGTCAAAAGGCAACAGGTGATTACAAGTACATAGTATACTTATTTATAACCTGTTAACTTGTCTCATAAAACTGTTATAATCTATACAAAAACAAGATAGGATGATTATTATGAGATCGTTAACAGGCTCTAAGAGGAGGAGACTCTCATTAAAGATCAGCGTTCAAAAAAATATGCATCGAAAAAAAGAAGTAAAAAAAAGAAATCTTTTCTTTGGAAGATCTTCCTTACAATATTTATTTTGGGGATAGCTGGGATTGTTTTCGGAGCAGGTGTCTTTTTTTACTATATTAAGGATGCGCCAAAGTTAGTTCCAGAAAAGTTAGAAGCGACTGCTAGTTCAAAATTTTTCGATAAAGATGGTAATTTAATTGCTGATTTAGGTAAAGAACACCGTGAGTTACTCGAAATAGGCGAAATCTCTGAGCTGTTGACAGATGGGATTACTTCAATTGAAGATCAACGTTTTTATAAGCATCATGGATTTGATCTGATTCGTATTTTTGGCTCGGCTTTTCATAATTTAACGCACTCTTCTACCCAAGGAGGGAGCACTTTAACACAGCAGTTAGTTAAACTGTCTTATTTTAGTACCAAAGCAAGTGATCAAACTTTAAAGCGTAAGGCGCAAGAAGCTTGGCTGGCTATTCAACTAGAACGTTACAGTTCTAAGTCTGAAATTCTTACGTACTATGCCAACAAAGTATATATGGGCAATGGGATTTATGGAATGAAAACAGCAGCTAAGACTTATTATAAAAAAGAGATTAAAGATTTAACTCTTGCTCAAGCAGCATTGTTGGCAGGTATCCCACAAGCTCCCAGTGAGTATAGTTCGTATAACAATCCAGAAGCCGCTAAAAGACGGCGTGATCTTGTTTTGTATACAATGTTAGAAGAAAAGAAAATTACTCAAGATGAATATAAAGAAGCGAAAAATACTAATATTAACGATGGCTTGCAAGCATTAAAAGAAGATAATCAAGATTTTAAACAATATGATCCTTATTTGGTCGAAGTCATTAAAGAAGTTAAAGAAAAAACTGGGAAAAATGTTTGGACAGATGGCTTAACTGTTTATACAAACATTGATAGCAAAGCTCAAGAAAGACTCTACAATATCATCAATACCGACACTTACGTTAATTTCCCTGATGAAGAAATGCAAATCGCGGCAACTTTAATCGAAGTGCAAACAGGGAAGGTGCGGGCACAAATCGGTGGACGCAATATTCCTGAAAATATTTCGCTAGGATCAAATAGAGCCACTCAAAATGATCGAGACTGGGGTTCAACAATGAAACCGATGGTTGACTACGGTCCAGCAATTGAATATTTGCACTATTCAACTGCTCAAATCTTCAATGATCGTAAATATTACTATCCGGGAACGCAAGAGCAGATTTACGATTGGGATTTAAAATATCTGGGCTCAATGACCATGCGGCGTGCCTTAGTTGAATCTCGTAACGTTCCTGCAGTTAAAGCTTTAGAAGCTGTTGGTTTAGACAAAGCTAAAGAATTTTTAAGCAAGATTGGAATTAACTATCCAGAACTTTTTTACGCTAACGCTATCTCTTCTAGTATGCATACTAAAAACGAAAAACAAGGTGTTTCTTCTTTGAGAATTGCTGCAGCTTATGCAGCGTTTGCCAATAATGGCGTTTTTAATCAGCCATATTACATCGAAAAAATTATTTACAATGATGGTGTTGAAGAAATGTATAAACCAAAAACAACCCGTGCAATGGAAGCTGCAACAGCATATATGATTACTGATATGCTAAAGGGCGTGCTTACTACAGGAACCGGTCAAGAAGCAAAATCACCGGGACTTTTCGAAGCAGGAAAAACCGGAACTTCAAATTATTCTGATGAAGACCTTAAAAAAAGCGCGGACTTAACATCTTATTCGAATCAAAATCTTTTAATGGCTCCTGATGAAAGTTTTGTTGGTTACACCCCATATTACTCTTTGTCCGTTTGGAGCGGTTATAATAATCGTTTGACTCCTGTAATGCAAAAAGATTTTCATGTTGTTACGGATGTTTATAGACAATCCATGAATTACGTTATGCCTCAAGTTAAAAATAAAGACTGGGAAAAACCTGATGAAGTAATTAAGTATGGATCAGAGTTATATTTAAAAAATTCTCCTGGATATGTTGGTGGGAAATCTATTTCAAAATATTATGGCTACAGCTATAATAGCGCTCCTAGTTCTAGCTCAGCCAGAAGTTCTACAAGTCCTTATTCAACAGAAGAAAGCAGTACTGCTGAAAGGACTACTCCTTTAAATGAAGCACCTGTTGTAACTCCTTAGAATGTGTTAATAATTTTAGAGTGATAGTGTTCTTTCACTAGAGATTTAACAGATTCTAAGCTGAAAGCACGGCTTTCAGGTGTCGGATAAAGGAAAACTACTGAGAGTAGTTTTCTGTCAAAAAACGTAAAAATAGTGAGGCTATTTCGAGCCTCCCGTTCCAAAGAAAGGAAGAGGGCAGGTCTTTTAACGCTAAAGCTGTGCTTTTAGGTAATGGATTAAAGAAATTTTATTTTCAAAATTTCTTATCAAAGTGCGAAAAATTGACATAAATTTCGCCATTATGGAGACAAGTTAACAGGTTCTTAAATATTTTTATTAAACTTTTTATAGTCTATTAAGTTCTGGGTTTCTTGATAAATAAACTGATGTAAATGAATACTTTTGGAAATTAAAGGCGTCTGATAGATTTTCATTTCTTTACTAAAGTGAAATTGGCTAGGAGGTAATCCCTGTTTGAGATGATGGTAAAAAGGTAATTTCCAAGATATTGGATCTTCCGCACACGCAAACAGACGATTTACTGGATAATAAAAATATTTCGGCAAAGCTAAGATATTTTTTCCATGCTTGTAGAGTTTCTCTTGTAAAGACAATAATTTTTTATCGCGAAAATATAGTTTTTGTTGCAGTTCGTGAAGATAGTGTTTGATAATTTTTTCTTTGGGATAGCATCGAGCACTGATTGGTGAAACTTTTTGTGGAAGTTTTAAAATATTTAAAAGGGGCAACTTATAAAACGGTAAGCAAAATACATCGTAATGAATTTTGTGATCTAGTGTTTCTTCGACGTTAAAAAGTAACTTAATAATTTGTTTTTGGTGATCTAGTTCCCAATAATAAAAACCAGCATTTTGGGTATATTTCATAAATGCGCGATTTAAACTGGAAAGTTTGCCATTTAAGTGCAATTTTTTTCCACAAAGCCAAATGACTGTTATGCCTATTTTTTGGTAAGCTAAACAACGCTCAACTAAACGTTGAACCGAAAGAGAAGAACACTGAATTTCCAGTGCAATTAACTTATTAACTAGTATATCTGGACGTTGTTCAATTTCGCTTAGATAAGCTTCTAATTCAACAGAGTTTGCTTTATCCTGTTTAAACCAGTCAAACATTACCTCTTTTAAGTTTTGATGTTCTTGAGTTTCATTATTAAAATTCACCACACATTTTGTATTATGCGCAAAATGTGGGCGTGTATGTACGCCAAACTTTAGTTGAACATCTTTTTTGCAAATTGGACAAATATAATCTGCTGCTTTTTTTAAATCTTTTGAAGCATAAACAATCTTCCCCACTTTATTAAATGCTGCTAGCATAACTTTCACCTCTAGTAAAAGGTACGCAAAATTATTTATATTTTATCTTTTGTGAATAAATAATCGGTTGCAGCATTGTTAAAACCAGCGCAGAAAAGCTGGTCCATAATATTCCTTGGATTAAGTTAAACGGCAATGTCATTAACAAAATCCATTCTTTAGTATCCATTCCCAAATTAGCCAGTTTAAAATTTATGACTTTTTCATAAAGTGGCAGTGCGTAGACAATATTTAGAATAATCATTGTAATTGTTAGTAAAAACGTTCCAACAATACCACCTAGGATAAATTTTTTTAAAGCAAAGTTGGTAATTTCGCGTTGCAGACACCAAATAGCAAATATAAATGAGATAACAGCAACAATATTCATTGGCATCCCAATTAACGAAGAAAGATCTCCATTGATTATTAATTCTAAAACTGAACGTAAAAGCAGTACCCAAAACGCGTCTTTTAAATTCAGTACATATAAAATGATAATGATCGGAATGATTGAAAAGTCTAACTTCATAAATCCCCCAAACATTGGAATTTGTGGGAAGATCATAAGTCCTGCGGCAATGGCTGCAAAAATTGTTATTAATAAAATGCGGCTTAATTTCATATCAACCATCCATTTTCTTTAGAACCTGTTAACGATCTCTAGTGAAATGAATCCCATTATACAAATTGTAATCAAGCAAAGCTTGAAACAATTTATAATAACCCGACAGGTTTTTTGAGCTGTTTTTTCGTAGTTTGAGGCAAAAAACGCAGGTTTAGTGGTGCTAAATCGAGGCTTTTTAACGCTGAAAGCACAGCTTTTAGATAATGGATTAAAGAAATTTTATTTTCAAAATTTCTTACAAAGTGCGAAAAATAGCCAAAATCATTCATCACTCCGAGATCGTTAACACGTTCTTAGAAAAATATATCAACATAAACAAAAAAGCTCCCACATCAAAAAGGGAAGCACAAAAAAAGATTCTTCTCCCATCCAGACTATACTGTCGACTCTGGAATCACACCAGATTAGCTTACACTCGCGGACTTTACCGCCGATCGGGAATTACACCTTGCCCTGAAGACTATAACTATTTTTAATTAAAATTATAATATCAAAAGGTCGTTTAAAAAACTTACTTCTACTGTTTTGGTTAAAATATCGGAATAAGAGTAAGAAATGCGTTCATAATTATTTTCTTCCTGATTTAAATCAACAATAAATAAAGATTTATATACTTCTGACAGTATTCCTTTGTGTTTGACTTGACGTTTTCTGCCAGTTTGAGCTACTACTTGAATCGGACTACCAACTCGCCCCTCTAAATTCTTTTTGATATCATCAATTGTGACGATCAAAATAATCACCTCTACTAGCCACTTCTCTAACAACCGTATTTGATCGATAATCTAGTTTTTCAATAACTTTTAACACTTTCTTGCAAGTGCTTGGTTTGACATTTGGATTACCATTAGCAACACGAGAAACAGTTGCCATTGAAACTTCTGCTTTCTTTGCAACATCATAAATAGTGATGGCTTGCTTATCCATATTTTAGTCTCCTTTAAAATTATGTATACGTATAAAATTTTTTGAAAATCACTTACATATTTAAAATATTTTAACAATTTTCATAACAGTTTTCAAATTTAAAATATCAAAATTATTAAACATCTCAAAAAACTATTGCCCTGTAAGCGCACTGATTGCACCTAAAATTATTCCTAAAATAGTAAAAATAAGCATAATCCATACAACAATCATTGTTGCTTTCTGAAAAGTCGATTTTTCCTTCCACTTCATTTATTAAAACTCCTAAAATTTTTTTTATTTCTATCAAACATTACTTGCATATTTTATCTTTGAAAGAGCAACCATGCAACATTGAAAGTCTGTTAACAAAATCTAATATATCATCTATCAAGCATCTCTAAACACAACAAACATTCTTCATCATTTAAAAAGCGATTACCATAAAAGGTATTACAAACATGAAAGCCATCATTATAAAGAGCATTTAAACTTGATTTTACTTCTATCTTAAAATCTTCAAGCTCTCCATTATTTGCCATATTTTCTAATTCAAACAAACGCTCTTTTAATTTTTGATTCTCTAAAGAAAGATTCACTTTTTCTTTAAACCTCTGATGCATTGCTTTTTTGATTATCTGAAATTCCATCAACATCCGCTCTAAAGAACTTTCCATATAATAAACCTGTTCTAAAACCTTGCAATTAATTTACTGAAGTAGTATAAACATTTTATGAATAATAAAACACGAATCGAAAGATTAAAAGATACCGAATACTTAGAACTCTTTGGTATACGCAAA
>JAIRNX010000162.1 GCA_031257815.1 Lactobacillales bacterium | reverse complement strand
GCTGTTACGATCTCTATTATGAGTTTAACTGCAGCACACACATTAGGATTAAACGTCCATCCGCTAACAGCCGCTCTGCTTTGTATTGTATCGACCTTAGCAGCATGTGGTGCTTCAGGCATCGCTGGTGGATCACTTTTATTAATTCCCTTAGCTTGTAGCTTGTTTGGCATTCAAAACGATGTAGCCATGCAAATGGTTGGTGTTGGTTTTATTATCAATGTCATCCAAGATTCGATTGAAACTGCTTTAAACTCTTCTAGTGATTTGCTATTTACCGCCACAGCTGAGTACGCAGAAACTGATAAAGAATTTTCTAGCTTTAAGCTTATTTCTCTAGAAAAATCGATTTATGAAAATGAGGAAAATTAAAGTATTATTGAATGATGAACTTCAGTTATAATTGAATTTTATGCTACAATATCTGAAAAGATTCGATTTAAGGTGAATTTTATGAATAAAAATAAATATGTGCGTCGAGAAAAATATTTAGACTTTTTTCATCGCTTAAAAGATAAAGATGTTGTGAAAGTCGTATCTGGTGTTCGTCGTTCTGGAAAATCAACGCTATTACAGTTATTTGTAAATGATTTGAAACAGGACGGGATTGAAGAAGCATGTATTCAAGTTCTTAATTTTGAAAATTTGGCTAATTAAAGCACTATAACTTGTCTCGAAGCGATGATAGTTAACAGGTTCTTAGAAGACGGAACACCAGAACAACTCTTTAATTATCCGCAACATTCGCGAACAAAAGACTTTTTGAATAAGATATTGAATATTTAACGACAAAAATTTTTGGGTTTATCAATAGAATTTTACTTCTGTATGATAAACCCAATTTTTATTTTATATATCGATTTCAGGAGCTAAATTTAGCTCGGCGCGTAACATCCAAATTAATTTTTCAAACTCGCCTTTAAAGTCACAGAAAATTCCATTTGTAACATTGTCGCCCTCAGCGTCTGTAGCGTCAAGTCCTTCTTGATATAGCTTGGTCATATAGCGAAGTGCCAAAATCAACTCTTCAAAGCGTTTTTCTGTAGAGACACCCCAGATGCCAGGCTCTTGTTTAATTTTGGCATTGTCTGCCCATTCACGTAGTGTTGAATACGGCGAACCATCTAGAGTGATTAGACGTTCTGAAACAACATCAAGTTGAGCATTAACTTGTTCCATGTAGTCGTCCATTTGTGGATGCAGTTTAATAAAATTAGGTCCGCGCATATACCAATGAGTTTGATGAATCATTGCTGATAGTGCTGAAAGATCAGCAACTGCTTGATTTAAGATCTGTTTTGTTTTTATATATTTCATGCTTGAAACCCTCCTAAAATTTTATATATATAGTTAATTAACTTAATAATTTTTTCTAAGTTGACTGAATTTAGTATAGATGTTTTAATATATTATTTCAAAAAAATCAGATTATAAAAAAGATTATCAAACTCTAATATGAAAATCTTTGTGATACAATAAATGAAATTTGATTGAGAGGATGACGATAATGACGCTTCAAGAGAAAATTATCAAAGAATCAGGAGTTAAACCAGTAATTGATCCCCATGCTGAAATTCGTAGATCAATAGATTTTATGAAGGAAGTTTTACATAAATTTTCTTTTATTAAAACTTTTGTTTTAGGAATTTCTGGAGGTCAAGATTCAGCATTAGTTGGACGTTTGGCACAACTTGCAATGGAAGAGATGCGTAGAGAAACAAAGGATGAAGATTATCAATTTATTGCTGTTCGTCTACCTTATGGAGTGCAAATAGATGAAGCAGATGCTCAGCGTTCTTTAACATTTATTAAGCCAGATCAGCTATTAACAGTAAATATTAAGGATCCTGTTGATGCCCAAGTAGCAGCTTTATCTGCTGCAGGTGTAGAAGTACATGACTTTATGAAGGGAAATATTAAGGCAAGACAGCGGATGATTACGCAATATGCGCTTGCTGATGGACATTCTGGGATTGTATTGGGAACTGATCATGCTGCTGAAAGTGTTATGGGTTTTTTTACAAAATATGGTGATGGTGGTGCGGATATATTGCCAATTTTTCGTTTGAACAAGCGTCAAGGTAAAGCATTGCTGATAGCTTTAACAGCGGATTTTGCGATTTATCAAAAGGTGCCTACTGCGGATTTGGAAGATAAAAAACCAGGTATCGCAGATGAAAAGGTATTGGGTGTAACGTATGAAGAGATTGATGATTATACAGAAGGCAAAACTATTGATCCAAAATCACAAGCAATAATTGAAAATTGGTGGACACAAACACAGCATAAACGGCATTTACCGGTAACGGTTTTTGATGATTTTTGGAAATAAGTAGAAGAGTTTGCGAAATGTGTGCGAGGACACTGAAAAATTGAGAGTATGCACCTACTTTTAGATGTTGTGTTTAGGGAGGATGGCAATCGTGTTCTTAATAAAAACGCTTCGCTTATCTTTAAACATGTTAGAAATTTTCAAGCAATCAATTTTTTAAATAATTTTTCGCAATTAAGGCTTAGAACCTTTTTGTAGTATTTTCTCCTGCTCACTATTCAAGCATCCTGATACTACTTGAAAATTTTCTAATACAGCTTCAGCATATTCATCTAACAATCCAATTGCTTCACCGCGTACCCCCACAATTTGCTGATTTAGCAATCCGTTTATTTCATCAACATCAGACATAAAAGTTAAAATCTCATCTTTTGCTTCTGTTACAGCCGCTTGAAATCGCCCATTTATAATCCTTAACGCCTCTAATCCAGTCATTATTTTTTCTTCTGGTTTTCGATTAGCTAACATGGTTTTTGCTACACTTTGTGGTTTATAAAATTCTCCATTGGCTTGTAAAAATGATCGTAAAAAAGCACGTGCATTCAGATAATTAGCCTGCGATGGAGCTCTGAAATCAAGAACTTTAACAAAAAGACGACCATCAGCATCAGGTTCAGATAAAATTCCATAATTTCCTTCATTTAGATCACCCAAGGCAAATATTCTATTCAAAAGATCGAACATCGTAAATTGTAAAACGACTTCTGGCCTAACTTTGATAGAATTTCGAACTTCGCTTCCAAGCTTTCCTGCTATTGTAAAATTTTGTCCGGCATCAGAATTGGTCAAGTCTTTTGTTACTATATACAAGTCATTGTTTACAAAGGGGTTAATAATAAATAACACCTCTGGTCCTAGTCCTATTCTTTCTAGCACTTTATATACAAACAATTCTCTTAAATTTACCGGCTTTGCTAAACTTACTTCTTTAGACATAAATATTGTGCCGGTAAAACCAGTAAATCGGCTTCCATCTTGGTGTGTTTTAAAGAAAAATCTGCTTGCACTTTCAGTTGCACCAGGAACGTATTTTGATATTATCCCCCCAAATTGTGCTCCAAAAGCTTTTTTCTCTACTTTGGTAGAGAAAATGATGGTGTTGTCTGCAGCCAAAAAATCATAACTTACTCTACTCATTGGCTTTTTCGTTGGATCAATTGTTACTAAAACTTTAGTAGCTCGCCTTGAAGGCTCGGTTTGCAACCAAGATAATTGGCTAGCAAAGAGGCAATTTGCCATATTTTCGTTGGTCCCTATGTTCGCCCTTATAAAATTCAAGGTTTCTTCATCTGAAATCAACGAGCAAATCTCTGTTATTTCTCTAAGCATCGCTCTTTGACATTCTTTTAATTCATCTACGGTTAATATTTTCGAAACACTCTTTCTCCCTTCAATGGCTTGTGGCATAAAAATAATATATTTATCTTCCAAATAATCTAATATACATGAAGCAAAATTTAAACGTGTTAACTGTAATATTACTTTAGCAGGATCTTTTGCATAATATTGAAAGGTAATTTGTCTTGTAGAATCTGTAGGTATAGTAGAAAAGTATGAATAAATTTTTTTATGAAATAATGGACCCAAATCAACCGAGCTCCTCAAATAATTACTTAAAAAGGCTAATTCAAATGGTAAACACTTTTCATTAGGTTCACTGCTAAACTTAGACAACATTTCTTTTGTTATTTCTTCACTTGCAGTAGGCACAGCTTCTGGTGGTGGGGGTGGAACCATGTCGCTTGAACCTTCTGCCCTTGGCTCATCTGGTTTTTCTGGAGGTGGCGGAGGCGGTGAATCTTCTGCAGTCGAACCGGC
>JAIRNX010000071.1 GCA_031257815.1 Lactobacillales bacterium | reverse complement strand
ATGATGGAATTCCTGGTAATTCCGGCTTTAGTTCAGGAGGTACAGATGTCGATGAGGTTGTTAGCCGTTCAGTTGGAGATCCTGTAACTTTTGAGATTGATGTTCCTTTTCCTATTGATCTTCACCATGTTATTACTGAAACAGATGCTAACGGTGAAATTCATCGTAGATATCTATATGATTATTTAAATTTAAGAGATTTACCAGATACGGGCCTAAGTTTTTATGAATTTGATGATATCGAACTAGGCGGAGAGTCTATTTATACATGGGAAAAAGGTGTTGATAGTGGCCTTATTGGTGGCTTGTCTTTTATTGTGGAATATAATAACGAAGACAAGTATAAAGCAACAAGATCAGATATGTATATTGATGTGCCTGACGAAGTAACGGATGAAAATACAGCGAAATTAGAAGCAATGGCCGGGCAAACTCTTGTATATACAATTATTATGTTGGTTAATAACCATGCTCCAAGGGAAACAAATATTAATAATGTTGTAGGATATAACAAAGTTAAAAATCCATATAATGAATCAATAGCGCAAATGTCATATAGAAGTGTTGATAAAGGAAGATTGAGTTCACTAGGGGAACTTCAATTTGGTTATGCTGGTAGTTTTGGTTCCAAAAGACAAAAAAATGGAGTTATTCAGCATTATTTAACTAATTTAAACAAAAGTTATGTTAGCAATGATAGTTCGTTAGTTTATAAAAGAGATTCAAAAATAGATAAGCCGATCTTTCTTTTAGATCCTCCAAGAGATCCAGATAATCCAGAAAGTTATGGCGAAGAGTTTGAAGTTGATGACTCAGAATATGTTATTGTTTTTGAGAAAGACTTTGATAAGGTTAAAGGTGGAACAAATGAAAAAATTCTTAATGACACTGCTGCTTTTGTTTTAAAAGATGAAAAAGAGCGCTTTTATGGTGGATTTGATAATCGAGGCTTACTGCATTGGATCGAAATTACTGAAGAAGATAAGTTAACAGTAGAAGCCTTGCTTGCCAACACCAAGGTGCAGAAATTTTACACAACAGATGATAGCACGAAGGATGGAAAAATTACCGGAATTCTCGATTTACCTGGATTGGCTAAAGGAAACTATGAAGTGGTTGAAGTCAAAGCTCCTGCGGGCTATTATATCGATAAGTCGGTCAAAGGAATTAAATTTGAAGTTGGGGATGATATTGCATCTGATCCATCAAATCCAAGTGCGGGGTATGGAGAAGGAATGAAAATTGATGATGCTGGCATTGTTAGCAAAATTGAGAATTTTCCAGCAGGTATTCTGCCATCAACAGGATGGCGTGAAAGTATTATCTTTTTGGTATTTGGTATCTTGATTGTCTCGATAGCAGTATATTATTTTATGAAAAATAAACGAGCAAAAAACACGCGTGATGTTACTTAGAACCTGTCTACCATCTTCTTAGAATATTTCAGTGAGCAACGGCGGTGAATTAATGAATGCTCAAATTAAAGAAAAATTAAGCTTACTTCCTAGTAATCCTGGATGTTATTTAATGACGGATAAGTTTGGCACAATTATTTATGTGGGGAAGGCAAAAGTTTTAAAGAATCGCGTGCGTTCATATTTTGTTGGCAGTCATAATACAAAAACAGAGCGCTTGATAAGTGAAATCGCTGATTTTGAGATTATTGTGACGGAGTCAAACATTGAAGCGCTTTTACTTGAGATCAATCTGATTAAAAAGAATCATCCTAAATATAATGTTATGTTAAGAGATGATAAAACGTATCCGTTTATTAAAATTTCTAATGAAGGCTACCCTAGACTGTTGATTACACGTAAGGTTTTGAAAGATAAGGCATATTATTTTGGCCCTTTCCCCAATGTTAGCGCAGCTAATGAGACAAAAAAAGTTTTGGATAAATTGTACCCGCTTCGAAAATGCAAGGTAATGCCTAAAGAAGTGTGTTTGTATTATCATATGCAACAATGCCTAGCCCCTTGTGTGTTTCAGATTTCTAAAAAAGTATATCCTTTAATGGTCGAAGAGATAAAGAAATTTTTAAATGGTGGACATGAGGCAATTACCAAAAAGTTAAAGAAAGAGATGGATAAGGCTTCAAAGCATTTGGAATTTGAAAAAGCAACTGAGTTACGCGATCAAATTCAATCAATTGCAACGGTAATGACCAAACAAAGGATGACAAATATTGACCGAAAGGATCGCGATGTGTTTGGTTATGCGGTGGGTAAGGGTTGGATGTGCGTGCAGGTCTTTTTTGTGCGGCAAGGTAAATTAATCGAACGCGATGTTTCACTATTTCCTTTTTACGGAGAAGCGCAGGAGGACTTTTTAACATATCTTGGCCAGTTTTATCAGGAGAGTGAACACTTTGTGCCAAAAGAGATTTTACTTCCACACAAGGTTGATATGACAAGTGTTGAGGCAATGGTGAAAACCAAAATTTTGCAGCCAAAGCGTGGTGAGAAGAAAAAATTAGTGGAGTTGGCAATAAAAAACGCGAAGGTAAGCTTACAGGAAAAGTTTGATTTGGTAATGAGACGCGAAGAGAAAACGATCGGTGCGATTAAGCGTTTGGGTGAGGCGATGAATATTCCAACACCTACGCGAATCGAAGCTTTTGATAATTCAAATATCGCCGGAGTAAATCCAGTGGCAGCAATGGTTTGTTTTATTGATGGAAAGCCAGTCAAAAATGAATATCGCAAATATAAAATCAAAACAGTGCAAGGTGTGGACGACTACGCTTCGATGAAAGAAGTTATTTATCGAAGATATTCGCGAGTGTTAAAAGAAGGGTTACCATTTCTGGATTTGATTTTGCTTGATGGTGGTAAGGGGCAGATTGATGCGGCATTTGAAGTGCTGGATAACCAGCTAGGTTTAGATATTCCCATTGCTGGTCTGGTAAAAAACGAAAAGCATCGCACACATGAGCTATTATTTGGTTTAAAATTTAAGTTAATTCCGCTTGCTCGTAACTCTGAGGAATTTTTTTTACTAGAGAGAATCCAAGATGAAGTACATCGTTTTGCGATTACTTTTCATCGTCAGTTGCGTTCAAAAAACAGTTTTGTATCTATTTTGGATGAAATTGAAGGGGTGGGAAAAAAGCGTAAAAAAATTTTACTTAGACATTTTAAATCTTTAAAAAAAATCAAAGACGCTAGTGTTGAAGAACTACAAACGGTTGGCATACCAGAAAAAGTAGCTCAAATAATCAAAAAAACGTTAGCTAATCATAAGGTATAAATGAAAAAAATTTAATTCTGTAAAAATGCACACTAAAATATGTTGAGCTGACTTTTTAGCAATGAGACTATTTGCTTATAACAGAAATTTGCGTTATCCTTACTAACAAATAAACCACAGAAAGAAGTTGTTAAAAATGGATCTAATAAAAGTGAAAGAAAGGGTAAATGAGTCATTTACAAAAGCAAAGCAAAAAGTGGACAATGTTAAATTAGATATCTCTCAATTCAACACAGCCAAAGATGCTTTTTCTAACACTTTCAGTACGGCAAAGGCCACAGTAACAGAAATTTTAAGAAAAAATTGTACTGTGACCATTATAGGAAGGGACAAAAATGGCTTTTTCACCAAAAAAGTCACCACTATTCGCCCCACTTCTCACTCCATTAAATGGCGTTCAAAAAACCATTAGCTAACTTACAAAATTATTATTTCTCCATTTCAATTTTTTCTACGCCATTCATATAAGGGCGCAGCACTTCAGGGGTTGTAACAGAGCCATCTTCGTTTTGATAATTTTCTAAAACTGCGGCAACTGTGCGACCAACTGCTAAACCGGAGCCATTAAGTGTATGTAGATATTTGATTTTACCATCCTCGCCGCGATAGCGTATTTTAGCTCGTCTTGCTTGAAAGTCTTCTGTATTAGAGCAGCTTGAGATCTCTCGATATGTGTTTTGCGCCGGAAACCACACTTCTAAATCATATGTTTTCGCTGCTGAAAAGCCCATATCTCCAGTGGATAAAGTTACAACTCGATAAGCCAGTCCTAATTTTTGCAAAATATTTTCTGCATTGTGCATCATCTTTTCGAGCTCTTTATATGACGCTTCTGGTTTTACAAACTTTACCATCTCTACCTTATGGAATTGATGTAAACGAACCAAACCACGTGTATCGCGCCCTGCTGAACCCGCTTCACTACGAAAAGAAGGACTAAAAGCCGTAAAATAAATTGGCAAATTTTTCTCATCGACAATTTCATTGCGATAATAGTTAGTAAGCGGAATTTCCGCTGTTGGGATCAAAGTATAAGAAGTACCTTCTAACTGAAATACATCTTCTCTAAATTTGGGGAAATTCCCCGTACCAAACATTGAAGCTGCATTTACAATATAAGGTGGAATTACTTCTATATAACCTTCTTTGGCATGCTCATCGAGCATAAAGTTATATAATGCCCGCTCTAGTTTTGCGCCTAATCCCTTATAAAATAAAAAACGTGCTCCAGTAACTTTTGCCCCACGCTCAAAGTCTAAAATTTGTAAATTCTCTCCCAAATCCCAATGAGCTTTTATTTCAAATGTAAATTTGGGAATCTCTCCAACACGCCTGACTTCAACATTTGCCTCTTCATCTTCTCCAATGGGAACATCTTGATGAGGTAAGTTGGGCAAAGTTACAATTAAATATTGCAGTTTATCATCGATTTCATCTAATTTGGCATCAAGCTCTTTAATTTCTTCACCAACTTTTTGCATTTGTGCAATTTTTTTTGTTGCATCCTTTTGGGCGCGCTTCATTTGTGCAATCTCTTGGGAAGTCAGGTTACGAGTATTTTTTAGTTTTTCTATTTTTACTAAAAGTTTGCGACGTAATTCATCCAGATCTTTTAACTCCACTAAAACTTTTGATTTTACTCCTCGCGTGGCTAATCTTGATGCAACTTCTTCAAAATTTACACGAATTTTCTTAATATCTAACATGTATGGACAACTCCCTTTTTGCCTAGACAATATTTTACACATTATATCAAATATTAGATTTCGTATAATAAAGTCACGAAGTTTCATAGTTTAACAGATAAGGAAAAATACTTTATTATAACTTCGCAAAGATA
>JAIRNX010000021.1 GCA_031257815.1 Lactobacillales bacterium | reverse complement strand
GGATATGCCGCTACCGAACACTACTGTGGATTCTAAGGAAGAAGTAGAAGATTTTTTGCCATTACCATTAATTGAAGAAGATGATGAAGAACCACTAGAGATTGATATTAAAGAAGAACCTGAAAATTTTGATTACGTGCTGCCTTTGATTTCTTTATTTTCTCGAATTCCAGAAACAGATCAGTCTAATGAGCATAAACAGGCTGTGGAAAATGCCAAAAAATTAGAAACGACTTTTGCTAGTTTTGGTATTGAGATTCGCATTACAGGAGTAAGCATTGGTCCTTCTGTAACCAAATATGAAATGAAACCACCAATTGGTGTTAAGGTTAGTCGTATTATCGGGTTAACTGACGATATCGCTCTGGCTTTAGCTGCTAAAGATGTGCGAATGGAAGCGCCTATTCCAGGAAAATCCTTGATTGGGATTGAAATTCCTAACACTCAGATTAGTATGGTGGCATTTCGCGATGTAGTTGAGCATACCTTTAAGCATTCAGGTAAGCTTTTGGAAGTGCCATTAGGTCGAGATATTGCTGGTGAGATCCAAGTTATGGATCTAGAGCGTATGCCTCATGTTTTGATTGCTGGTTCAACTGGTTCTGGTAAATCTGTGGCGGTTAATGTAATTATTTCTAGTATTTTAATGAAAGCCAAACCAAACGAAGTCAAGCTGATGATGATTGATCCTAAAATGGTAGAACTTTCAATTTATAATGGCATTCCACATTTATTAACGCCTGTGGTTACTAATCCTAGAAAAGCCGCTCAAGCCTTAAATAAAGTTGTTGAGGAAATGGAAAGACGCTATGAGCTGTTTTCACAATTTAATGTACGCAAAATTTCTAGTTATAATACAATGGTACAAAGAAAAAATGTTGAAAATGGCGAAAACCATCCAACGATGCCTCTTATTGTTGTAATCGTAGATGAATTAGCAGACTTAATGATGGTTGCTAGTAAGGATGTCGAAGAAGCCATTATTCGTTTGGGACAAAAGGCGCGTGCAGCGGGGATTCATATGATTTTGGCAACGCAAAGGCCATCGGTTGATGTTATTTCTGGTTTAATTAAAGCTAATGTCCCATCTAGAATTGCTTTTGCTGTCTCGAGTGGAACTGATTCGCGGACGATTTTAGACACCAATGGTGCAGAAAAGTTGCTTGGTCGAGGAGATATGCTTTATAAACCAATTGATGGCAACAATCCACTTCGCTTGCAAGGAGCTTTTTTAAGTGATGAAGAAGTTGAACGTTTAGTAGATTTTGTTAAAAATCAGCAAGAGGTTAATTATAATGAGCGCTTTGATCCAGGCGAAATTACACAAAGTTTACCAGGTGATAATGGTGCATCAAATAATGATCATGATGAATATTTTGAAGAGGCTAAGCGTGTGGTGATTGAAGTGCAAACAGCTAGTGCTTCATTTATTCAGCGACGCTTTAAAACGGGATATAATCGTGCTTTGCGAATTGTTGAAGAATTAGAAAAGGCTGGTGTGATCGGTATGTCCGTAGGAACTAAACCACGTGAAGTTTTGATAAAACCAGATCTTGCAGAAGTAGAAGATGACTTAGAATCGATTTAATCAATAAAATTAACACTTTTTAAATGAAGAGCCTGCGACATTATTGAGTGGTTTGAGTGGTTGTTATGTAGAGTTAAAAATGTTTCCTTTAAGCGAGGTTTTAATTTTGGCAGAGTTGGATGTTTTAAATGATGAGCGCGAATTTATTCTGGGACGTGTGGACCGCATTTTTTATCAGAATCCAGCCAATTTTTATAAGGTTGTGTTGGTTTTTATTCAAGAAACTAATATGGATTTTTCAAATAAAAAAATCGTTTTAACTGGTAGCATGGGACGTTTGCAAGAAGATGGCGCTTACCGTTTTTATGGTAAGTTGGTGGAGCATCCAAAGTATGGTAAACAACTGCAGGTGGAAAGTTATGAGCAGGAAACACCTAGTTCAGAAAAAGGTTTGGTTGCTTATTTATCAAGTGGTCAATTTCCTGGAATTGGCAAAAAGACGGCTGAGAAAATTATTGAAATTTTAGGTTTAAATGCTTTAGAAGAGATTTTAGAAAATTCCGATATTTTGCAAAAAGTTCCTCATCTAAATAAAGCTAAACAAGAGCTGATTGCAGAAGTACTTCGTAAAAATCACGGAATGGATAAAGTGATTGTAAGTTTAAATCAATGGGGTTTTGGCAGTCATCTAGCAGTTTCCATCTATGAAAAATATAAAGATAAAACGCTTGAAGTAATTCAGCAAAATCCCTATCAGTTGGTTGAAGATATCGACGGAATTGGCTTTAAAAAAGCCGATACAATTGCTGAACAATTAGGAATTGCCTATGATTCACCTGAGCGGATTCAAGCAGCGATTATTCATGAGTTATTTCAGTATTCTTTAACAACAGGGAATACTTATATTGAAGCCGAAGAGTTACTGATTATTGTGCAAAAAACATTAGAGGATACACGAAATGAGTTTATTGAGTCAAGGTTAGTTGCTGATCAGATAATTTATCTTGGAGAAAAGGCGCGCATTGGCCAGGATGGAACTAAATTATTTGAAAAATCTTTGTATTATGCAGAATGCGGGATTGCGACTTCTTTAATGCGTTTGTTGGACCAGAAAAAAGCGCTTAAATATAGCCAAAAAAACATCGATCAAAAAGTTCAAAAAATTGAACAGCAGTTTTCAATTTCTTACGGAGATTCACAAAAAAAGGCT
>JAIRNX010000146.1 GCA_031257815.1 Lactobacillales bacterium | reverse complement strand
TCTAAAAAATTAGCAGCATTTACCTTAGTTACGACTGAACCATTTGAATAATAAGGCATTGTTATAACGACTAAGGTTTTTAAACCATTCTCAAGAGTAACAACATCGGCATTTTTTATGTTGATTAAATTAGAATGTTCAAGTCTATTACCAATTTGTGCTTCAAGGAGTCGTTCATCTATTGAGCATCGATCTGTATCTAAAATTTTTATAGCTAAAGATGCTTTAATTGCTCTATCGGTAGCAATCCACACTTCTCCAAATTGACCTGATCCAATTTTCTTAATAAGTTCGTATTTATAGATAGTTTGACCTTTGGAATATAGCATTTATTAACCTTACAGCTCACTTAATGCAGCTAATATAGCGTCAGCAATTTTAGTATCCCAATATTTTTTTGTATGAAATCCTCTCTTCTGAACAAGAGTCTCACATCCTTTAGAATTAGAACCTATTTGAGAGTATAATTTACATGATACGGGTATTTGAAGTTCTACAGCAACACAAATGATAATAGCATCTGCATATGTGCTTTTGCGTGTAGCTTTATTTTCAATAATGCCAAATTCATTGGTTTTAATAACTACTTGAGTTATATTAGAATTTTGTCGAAAAATTCGATGTAATTCATCTCGAAGCCATTTCAATTTGACATCAATTTGATATAGTGATGCTGGATAGACAAGTTTATTTTCAGTTTCACGGTTGGTGAACACAATTGTAGAATCGGTTTTTTTTTCTAAAATTGCATACCGGATTTCTTTTGATGATGATCTTATACCAAGGATTTTAGATTCTGACATAACAATTTTTGTCCAAATAATAGTATTACAAAAACTAAGTAGCGGAAAGATGAGTAATAAATAGAAAATTCTTATGAATATTTTAGAGAAATTGCTGGTAACACAGGCTTGAACTTATCTATAGATAAAAAATCAGTTGCTTTCTTTTCAAAAAAAAATTAACTATACTTTTCTGGCAGAGATTTGACCACTTCCAGATAACGTTGCAACTCTTTGATTTCCTGCGGGTTAATTTAGGCATGAAATAAATTTTTCACTAGCAATATAAGATTAAAAAAGTTTATTTATTTTGTTCAATTTATAAATAACATAAATAATATAAAAATTAACAGGAAACAACATGTATACTTTTATCGTTGTCCTTTATTGTATCCCATGAAATTTTGTCTTTCCAAAGTTTTTTGAAATCCTTATCAAAAACGACCAGCCAACCTTCTGACGCAAAACACTTGTACATATAGCTTTTAAGCTGTTCAATACTCTCTTCTTGGCTCTTATGTCCTTTAATTTTAAGTTCTAACGGATATCTAATTCCTTTATAAGAGATACAAATATCGGCTTTAAGTGTTCCCAGAGCGTATTCTCTTTGGATAAAATCAGCACCACCATTTAAGACCCTCTGCAAAAAAGCGTAAAGAACTAAGTGAGTTAAGGCTTCATTTGTTAATCCAGTTAAATTATCTTTGATAACTTTTATAATATCTTCAGCCATCTTGCCTTTATTTAACAAGTCATTCTTTTCTAAAGCTAAATAAATGCTAGTTGAAATTTTACTTTCAATCGTGTTATTTTGAATATACATTTCAGAATTTTCTGACCAGTAGAATTGAAACTCTTTGAGAAGACCAGTCATATCAAGGAATTTTTCATCCATCCATTTATTTCTATATGAATCAGGTATAGAAATTGCAATTTGTTGTTGAATAGACGTATTTAAAGACCTTGGAATAATTTCTTGATAGATATTATTTGCTATTTTAAAGCTATAGGTGTTGTTTGTGTCAATTTTTAATAAACCAAGGTCTAAAGTTAATTGTATATCGTCGTTTGAAATACCATTTGGGAATCTATTTGCTCCAATAATTACGGCTTCTATAACTCTTCTCACTCTTGGCTCTTTAAGCCTTTCACTTAGAGAATCAAAGTGTGTGTCGTTGCGCAATATCAATGCTTGTGCAGCTTGGTCAATAATTTTAGCGGTAACATTTACTGAATAATCTTTCTTCAGAATTACCTCAACTGTTTGCCTGGCTAATGCGTTAACCAGCCATGGTTGTCCTTCAGTCCAGTACCAGGCTCGTTCTATGGCCTCATCTTGAAAAATTTGACCAGTCGCTTCTGTGTGTTGGCTATAGAGTTGACCAATCTCATCTTGGGTAAAGTTGGCCAAGGTCATTCTTTCAGCCACTATGTTAAAAGGGCTGGCTAAATGCTCACCAACGGATTCGGGATGGTTAGACGCTAAGTAGTCGCGAATGTTACGCATGCCAACCAAGGCAAGGGAGCTTGGGAATTTTGATACGGCTGACAATGAGCGATCTATGTAGCCTTGGCGAATTTGGCGCAGAAAAAATATAAGAGGAGCGCCTGAAAGACAGTCAGCCTCGTCAAAAAAAACTATAAGATTTTTTATCTAAATTAAGAGATAAATAATTTAAAAAATTTCTTATTTTAACAGATGCCCCTACATTAGGGAATGAATCATCAGGATAAGAAAGTTGTATAAAATCATGAATACCTGTCATCTTTAAGGCTATATTGATTTGCTCCAGTATTGTTGTCATAGCTATATCGTTATCTTTCATGTTTTGTGTTGCATCAATAGAGCAATAGAAAGCGTAGGAATGACCTTCAGAATTAATTTTTTTGACCAAAGCCTGTAAAAAAGTTGTCTTGCCAGATTGACGAGGCGCATGAAGGATGAAATAGTTTTCATTAGCGAGCATTTCATCCACACCAGGAAGTCTTGGCAAAACCGGTAGCATGTAATGCTTCTCAGGCACACATGGACCAGTGGTGTTAAAAATTTTTGGTGACTGCGTTTTCATCTATTTCTCTGTTCAATCGTCGGCTAGTGTTTTATTTGAGTCAACAGACCACCGGTTAAAGCCGGTGGCTTTTAAGAGCGACTAAAGTCGCTTTTGAGCGGGATTATGTTGAGCTAAACATAAT
>JAIRNX010000089.1 GCA_031257815.1 Lactobacillales bacterium | reverse complement strand
GCCAGTAGTTTCACGTCACCAACAAAGGTACAAGAGCGGATTATTCCTTTAATTCAAAAAGGTGAGAGTGTGGTTGCCCAATCGCAGACAGGAACCGGAAAAACGCACGCTTTTTTATTGCCGTTAATAGATCAGGTTGATGCTAAACTTGATGAAGTTCAAGTGGTGATCACTGCCCCCAGCAGAGAGCTAGCTACACAGATTTATCAAGTAGCCGCGCAATTGGGAAGTTTTGCAAAGCCTGCTATACGAGTAACTAACTTTGTAGGTGGCACCGATAAACTTAGACAAATTGGGCGTTTAAAAATTAGGCAGCCACATATTGTTATTGGTACGCCGGGGCGTCTTTTCGATTTAGTTGAAAACCAAGCTTTGCGTGTTCATACCAGTAGTGTTTTTGTCATCGATGAAGCTGATATGACTTTAGATATGGGCTTTTTAAAAGAAGTTGATCAGCTGGCTAGTCATCTGCCGGAAAAATTGCAAATGTTAGTTTTTTCTGCAACGATTCCTAAAAAATTAAAACCCTTTTTAAAAAAATACATGGAAAATCCTGTGCATGAAAGCATTGCTCCAAAAAAGATTATTAATAAAGCAGTTGATAATTGGCTGATTTCAACTAAAAACAAAGATGTTAAACAGCTCATCTATCAACTGTTAACGTTAGGTTCACCATATTTAGCAATTGTTTTTGCCAATACAAAAAATCAAGTGGTTAAGATTAGTGATTTTTTAAAAGCACAAGGACTAAAAGTTGCGACCATCCATGGAGCTATTGCTCCACGCGAGCGCAAAAGAGTAATGAAGCAAATAATAAACTTAGAGTATCAATATTTAGTGGCTACAGATCTAGCAGCGCGTGGAATTGATATTGAAGGTGTTTCGCATGTAATCAATGCAGAAATCCCTAAGGATTTAAGTTTTTTTATTCATCGCGTAGGAAGAACAGGGCGAAATGGCCTATCAGGGACTGCTATTACTTTGTATACACCAGAAAGTGAATCAAACATTCAAAAAATCGAAGCACTAGGAATTGCGTTTCAACCAAAAGATATTAAAAATGGAAGAATTGTTAAAGCTTACGATCGTAATCGCAGAAAAAAACGCAAAGCGCACCAAGATAAGCTCGATGTTGAACTAATCGGCTTGGTAAAGAAAAAAAAGAAAAGTATTAAACCAGGTTATAAGAAAAAAATTCAAAGAGCTATTAAAGATTCCAGTAAACAAAAAAGAAAGTTAACACATCGCAGTGCTATGCGAGCAGCGCGTAAAAATAAAAAGCAAAGTTACTAAAAACATAATAGAATTTAGTTAACTTTTTTTACATAGCTTTCAAAACAATCCTATCGCTTCTCCTTTTGCATTTACATCCATGTTTAATGCTGCAGGACGTTTTGGCAAGCCTGGCATAGTCATCACGTCCCCTGTTAAAGCCACAATAAAACCAGCTCCCATTTTTACTACAAACTCTCGAATCGTAATCGAAAAATCAGAAGGTCTGCCTAAAGATTTAGGATCATCAGAAAGTGAATATTGTGTTTTCGCCATGCAAATTGGCAGCTTGTCCCACTTATTTTTCTTCAACATTACTAGTTCATTATGCGCCTTTTTCTCAAAGAGAACCTCTACTCCACCATAAATCTTCCTCACAATAGCAGAAATTTTTTCTTCAATAGAATCATTCACATCATACGTTGATTGGAACGTTTCGTGCTTTCCTTCTACTGCTTTGACAACACTTTGTGCTAAATCAACACCGCCAGCACTTCCTTTTTCCCAAACAGCACAAAGCTCGACATTAACCCCTTTGGCTTCACAAAGTTGGCGTAACATTTTCACTTCTTGCGATGTATCCGAAACGAATTCATTGATTGCTACCACAACAGGAAGATGAAAATTTTGGATCGTTTCAATATGCTTCTCTAGGTTTGCAAAGCCTTTTTTCAAAGCTTCAACATTTTCCGTTTGCAAATCTTCTTTAGCGACACCACCATGCATTTTAAGCGCGCGAATCGTTGCTACAATCACAACTGCATCAGGTGCCTTCGATAAATTGGGAACTTTAATATTTAAAAATTTTTCCGCACCCAAATCTGCACCAAATCCAGCTTCAGTCACCACATACTCTCCTAATTTCAAAGCCGTTGTGGTTGCTAAAACAGAGTTGCAACCATGAGCAATATTCGCAAAAGGTCCACCATGAATCAGTGCTGGTGTTTTCTCAATTGTCTGTACAATATTTGGCTTCAATGCTTCTTTTAACAACAAAGCAAGAGCACCTTCTGCCTTTAAATCACCACAAGTAACAGGCTTATGCGTATATGTATAGCCAATCACAATTTTTGCTAAACGCTTTTTAAGATCTTCAATATCCGTTGTTAAACAAAGAATAGCCATTATTTCAGAAGCTGCGGTAATATCAAAACCATCTTCTCGCGGCACACCTTGAATCGGCCCACCAAGTCCTACCACTACATGACGCAAAGCACGATCGTTCAAATCGACAACACGTTTCCAAGTCACACGACGCAGATCAATATTTAAGAAATTGCCTTGATGAACATGATTATCAATTAACGCAGCTAAAGCATTGTTAGCAGTTGTAATTGCATGCATATCCCCGGTAAAATGCAAATTAATATCTTCCATCGGCAAAACTTGGGCCAAACCGCCACCAGTTGCACCGCCTTTAATTCCCATTACTGGACCTAAAGAAGGCTCTCGCAACGCAATAACTGTTTTTTTGCCAACTTTATTTAATGCATCGCCTAAGCCAATTGTCACTGTTGACTTACCTTCGCCAGCAGGAGTTGGATTAATTGCTGTTACTAAAATTAACTTTCCATTATCATTTGTTTTTAAAGCATCGATTTTCTCAAAACTTAATTTTGCTTTATATTTTCCATACAGCTCAAGATCATCAGCCTCCACACCTAAATTTTTAACAACTTCAGTAATCGGTGCTAGCTTAACCTCTTGAGCAATCTCGATATCTGTTTTCATAACTTTCTCCTACTTTTGTTTTTCATAAGTAATTTGGCCAATTTTCTCAACTTCGCCATTAAATGTTGAACGACCAGTCAAATCCTTTATAAACGGTTTACGGTGCCATTTACGCATATAATAAATTCGTCCACGATCCCATTTCTTAGAAAAAATCACAATCCCATGAGGACTAACTAAAATTTTTGTAATAGAAGAAATCGGAATATCTGCTCGATGTTTGCCCCATAAGGAAACAACATGGAGATACTCTTTATCATCTTCAATCCAAAAATGTCGATGCATACCTAAAATACAAAAAAATAAAAAAATCGCCCATACAATAAATGTTAACCAATAAACATGAGTTCTTTCAAAAGTTAAAACCCAGCCAATAAAAAAAATACTAACCGTAAAACTCCAATAAGCAATTGACAACGCTATATCAG
>JAIRNX010000005.1 GCA_031257815.1 Lactobacillales bacterium | reverse complement strand
GTTGGATAAGGGAGAATGTGAGAGTACAGTTTTATGTACCTATGTTTTTGTTCTCTAAAAAAGCGCTTATATCTCAGGCACGGAGCGGGATGAGACTAAATTCAACTGTTAAACTCGGGTTGTAACATGGATAAGTTAAATTGATTAAAAACTATTTAACTTTCGTTGAAAAGCGATAATGCTTCAAAATAAACCGTCTCAAACTCTAATTCCTGTGTTTTTATACAAAGCAATAAATCCCTTAGAACCTAGCAGGTTTATAAGTTGTTTTGAGCTTGCTTGATTACAACTTGATAAACGGGGTTCATCAATAGAGAGACAAGTTAACAAGTTCTTATAAATAAAAAAACTGGTATTTAAAAGTATATTTCAACTTTCAAACACCAGTCTTTATTTTTAGTGAAAAGCTTTTTAAACAATATTTCCTTTTATTTTACGGTTACGAACTAACATGTATCCTCCGACACTCATTGCTGAGATACCGATTACTAGGAAGATCACAATACCGATACCACCAGTTGATGGTAAGTAACCTTTAGGATGGTTCTTGATTTTTTCTAATGTTTTACCTGACCCTATATAAGTAGATTGGTTCAGTGAGCCATCAATTGTAAATGAAATGGTTGTCGCAGCATCATCCAAGTAATAGCCGTCTGGAGCTTGCACTTCTTCGACTTGATAAGTTCCTTTTCTAAGTCCAGGTAGGTTGATTTCCCCTGTAGTTATTGTATCTGCACTGGTTCCATCCTTTGTAGTCCAGAAAACGTGAACAGGAATATTTTCATAAGTGACACCACTTTCGGTAGCTCCAGAACCTTTGACATTTCCTGTTACAAAATCAGAAGCTTTGTACTGAGTTGGATTTGTAACAGTTAACCAACGCACTTCACCATCTGCTGTGTATCCACCAAAGTATTTGCCATCGTTGCGTTTTACGACAAAGCCTGCTTTTCCATCCTTGATTAGTTGATCGGATCTGCCATTTACTTTGATAAAGTCCTTTTTAAAGACAATCACAAACTCTGAATCATCTTGACCTTCGTTATCTCCACTACCATCATTTTTATGGTTTTTATATTTAATTAAGTTATTCATGCTTTTTTCAATTGGTGCATCCTGAGCTACAATCATTTTCAATTTAATAGTGATCATTTTTCCTGCTAGTGCTTGTAATTTTGCTGTGGTTTCTGTAGAAACAGTAGTTGGCATATTAAATTTAAATTGGAGATTTCTTGTATCAGCATAATTTGCCGTTAAACTAGAGCCAGCTACATTTGAATATTTACTTATTACTAAATTAAGCGGAGTGTTTAAAAGTGAGGTATATGTAGCTTCAGCATTATTTTTTGCATTTACAAAATCAGTATGTTCAGCCGGATTATCTTGTACTGTTATTTTATCAGTTGAGAAAAAGTTTAATCCCACATCAGGTAAATCATTTAAGATAAAATAAGAATGTTTATAAATCGTATCATTTACAAGTGATGCTAGATCATATGGCAACTTATAATCAATTTTAAATTCAACCAATTCTCCTATTGATCTAGTTACAGTCGGATCAGATGTGTTTCCAGTTGAACCTAAAGGAGGATTTGTTGCATCTTTATCATCAATAAGTACAAAACCATCGCCATTTCCATCAGAATCATCAGTAATATCTTGAGCTGATGGAATTAATTCTTTAGCAATATCTGGTTTGGAATCAGTAAAATTTTTAGGATAGATGTCTATTTCTTTATCTGTTTCACTTGCTGTAAACAAAGCATCATTATTTGGATCTTTAATAATTGGTAGAGCAATTACAGTATTTACAGACATTGGAATTTTTACTGGATTATTTGTTCCTGCATAGTGAGCTCCAGAAGTGCTAGATTCCACAATGACATATACTCTATTACTACCGTCAGCATTAGCTTGCGGAACGCCTGTAAAAGTTGCAATACCCTCTGCCTCACTAGTTAATACTCCTGTTTCTGGATCTACAATCGAAGCATATTCAGAACCATCTATAAAAGAAGCTGATTTATCCTTAAAGAAGTTTACTGTTTGCTTATATGCTGCTAAACGTTGTTCCTCTGTAGTATTTAAAACACTTGCGCTCTGTCCAAGAGAAGCAATAGTTTTCAATCGTTCATTAAAATATGAAGTCACATTATAAAGCTTAAATCTAACACCAGCAATTTTAGGCTTAGCTTCTAACTCTGGCATAATATCTCCGGTATTTTCATATGGAGTTGTGTTAAATTCTTCTTGTGTTGCTTCTATTTTATGTATTATAAGTTTTACTGGATTGCTAGCAGCCTCAGCATTAGCATTGTATTTTGCTTCGGCATCCGTGACTGCATTAATAGTAAATGGCTGAATAGTGTTAACAACACTTGGTATAAGTAACATCCCCGAAGCCAGGATTCCGAATATTTTTTTCTTAAGATTCATTTAATTCTCTCCTTTACTTTTGAACTTATTTACGATTTTTAAAAATCATAAACATTTCTTAAAATCTTATAAGGTGAAGTGATTCTTTTTTATAACTTTATTATGAACATTTGATTAGAGAAAATTAAACATTTTTAATTTTTTCAAATCGCAATACCTTTAATAAAGTTTATGTTAATCAAAATCCTTGATTTTAAAGGATTAATATATAATTATTTTGATATGCTCACCTCTTTGTGTTGTCTAATTTTTTAATTTATAAAAAATTATATTAATCACTACACCTTTATGAGATCTTTTTAAAATTCGATTTATTTAATTCAAAAATATTTTATAATAAAATCAATTTTAAGGAAACAAAAAACACTTATAACCTGTTAACAGGTTCTTAGTTATATAGTTAATAATTTTTTCAAAATTTTTGAAAAAGCATTCTCAAAGCGCAAAGATGCAATACAAAAAACTGTGTAGCAGATTTTGACTTTCTACTTACACAGTTGAGATTTCAAGCTAGTAATTAATTATTTTTTATAATTTTACTTCATTCACCATGACATTATTTTCTGCTGTAAGAGCCTGTTTACTATCTCTCTATAGATGAAATTTTTGGAAAATTTTTACGCAATTCTAGGCAAAAAACGTAAAAATAGTGGTGCTATTTTGAGGATTTTTAACGACGAAGGGCGAAAAATTGCCGAAA
>JAIRNX010000153.1 GCA_031257815.1 Lactobacillales bacterium | reverse complement strand
CTGCGTTTTTGTTGGCATCTCTGATTTTGAAACTAGATATGTAAAATAGCCTACACCAATCCCTGCAAGTAATGAAGCAAGTAACAAAATAATTACTATCCCAATCATAAACAATGCACGCATTACCCGCAAACTGATATTTAAACCAATTAAAGCTTCTTTGAAGCTTTTCTTTTGTTGCTTGTTGTTCATGACTTCCTCTTCTTTGAAAACCTTTTTGTTATCTGTAAGAGCCTGTTAACGATATAAGTATAGTCGATTAACTTAGAAAATCGATACTAAATTTGCCGTTTAAAAATATTTTTATCATTGTTCAACGATAATTGTTAGATCATTCATCATTTGTAAGTCAAATTCGCTTTTTTATTTGCTATAATGAAGGGCAAAATTGACAAGAATTTTCTAGCAGAAAGAGATATTAAAGAATTGAACGAAAGAGATTTGGTAGTCCGTGCTTTAGCAACAGCTCTTAATGGACTGTTAACTTTAGAGAAAATAAAAAATTTACTAAAAAATCCCAAGTCAGCAGTATATGGAGATATAGCCTTCCCTGTGTTTTCTTTAGCAAAAATTTTGCGCAAAGCACCAAATATAATTGCTAGTGAGCTGGCGGGACAAATCGCAGCTGATGATTTTGAAAAAATCGAAGTTGTTGGTTCTTATATTAATTTTTTTATGAACAAAAAAAAAGTTAGTGCTGAAGTTTTGCAACAGATCCTTTCTCAAGGAACACATTTTGGCGACTTTAATGAAGGTGATGGTCGCAATATTGTGATTGATATGAGTTCGCCGAACATTGCCAAGCCTTTTTCCATTGGTCACTTGCGCTCAACTGTAATTGGCGATTCTTTAGCAAATATTTTTGCCAAGCTAGGCTACAATCCTGTTCGCATCAATCATTTAGGAGACTGGGGCAAGCAGTTTGGAATGTTGATTACAGCTTACAAAAAGTGGGGCAGAAAAGAAGCGGTTAAAGCACATCCGATTGATGAATTATTGAAATTATATGTACGAATAAATGCTGAAGTAAAAGTTAATCCTGCACTTGATAAAAAAGCACGTGAGTGGTTTTTAAAACTTGAGCGTGGTGATCAAGAAGCTTATAAACTTTGGCAATGGTTTCGCGATGAGTCATTGATTGAATTTAATCGCTTATATAAACAGCTTGGTGTTAGTTTTGATTCCATGAATGGTGAAGCTTTTTACAATGACAAGATGGCTGAGGTAGTTGATATTTTAGAGAGCAAAGGTTTATTGAAGGTTTCTGAAGGTGCGACAATTGTTGATTTGGAAAAATATGATTTAAATCCAGCTTTAATTAAAAAAGCGGATGGGGCAACTCTTTATATCACTCGGGATTTGGCTGCTGCTTTTTTTCGTAAACGCAAGTACGATTTTGCTAAGTGCGTTTATGTTGTAGGAGAGGAGCAAGCAAGTCATTTTAAACAGTTAAAAGCTGTATTAAAAGAGATGGGTTATTCTTGGGCGGATGATGTTTATCATGTGCCGTTTGGCTTGGTAACAAAAGATGGAAAGAAATTATCAACACGCAAGGGCAATGTAATTTTACTAGAGGCGACTTTGCATGAAGCAGATAAACGAGCATTAAAGCAAATTGATGAAAAAAATACGAATTTGTCAAATAAAGAACAAGTAGCTTATGAAGTTGGAGTAGGAGCTGTGAAGTTTTTTGACTTAAAAACGGATCGCATGAACGGTTATGATTTTAATCTTGAGGCAATAGTAAGTTTTGAGGGAGAAACAGGACCTTATGTGCAATACACGCATGCGCGTTCGATGAGTATTTTGCGTAAGGCAGATTTTACAGTTGAAAGTTTGGCAACATATGCTTTAAAAGATGTTAAGTCATGGGAGATTATAAAATTATTGCAAATTTTTTCGCAAATAGTTCAACGCTCAGCTGATCGCTTTGAGCCGTCAATTATTGCAAAGTATACTCTTCAGCTTTCACAAAGTTTCAATAAATATTACGCACATGTACGAATTTTAGATGAAGATGAAGAAAAATCTGCTCGTTTAGCCTTGGTTTATGCGGTAGCAACTGTTTTAAAAGAGGGCCTGAGACTTTTGGGGGTAGATGCTCCTGATGAGATGTAAGGAGTGTTTAAATGGTTCAGATTTTATTAGGGTTTTTAATTATTTTATTAGCTTATTATGCATTTTTCTGGTTGAAAGATCTGCTTTTGCATAAAGCGGATTTAAAAAAAGAAAACCTCATTACCAGCGGTTTGATTGGCTTGGTAGCGGATTTTTTAGATACACTAGGAATCGGTAGTTTTGCGATTACCGTGGTGTTGTTAAATGCGACTAAAAGTTTAAAAAATGAGCGTTTGCTACCTGGAACGTTAAATGTTGGGCATACTATTCCAATTTTTGTTGAAGCGTTTATTTTTACAGCAACAGTGAAAGTGGCTCCATTAACTTTATTTTCATTAGTAATCTCTGCCATTATTGGAGCTGTGATCGGTGCAAAAATAGTCATAAAACTACCAAACAAAAAAGTGCAATTAACAATGGGAGTAGCTTTGTTTTTAACAACTATTTTAATGACTTTAAAACAACTAAAAATGTTAGAGCTTTTAGGACAAGGAAATAGAGCTGTTGGGTTAACAGGATGCACTTTGCTTTTTGCCATTTTTATGAATTTTATTTTAGGTGCTCTTATGACGGCTGGTGTAGGTTTATATGCCCCTTGTATGGCAATGGTTTACATGCTGGGATTAAGCCCAATTGCCGCTTTTCCGATTATGATGGCGTCCTGCGCAGGACTAATGCCTATTGCTAGTGTAGAGTTTATTAAAGTTCAAGATTATTCGCGAACAACATCTGTTGGGATAGCAATTGGCGGCTCAATTGGGGTAATAATTGCCACAACCTTAGTTAAGAGCATTCCACTAACCGTTTTAACTTGGACTATTATTGTGATTGTTTTGTATACTTCAATTATTTATCTTAGAAAAGGGTTGCTAAAATAAAAGCTTTATATTGTCCTTTTCTTTTGTAATTAACAAAATGCCATCTCCTAAAGGCAGTAATGTTGATGTTAAATCAGGATGGGGCAAAACTGTTTTTAACAATTTATTTAAGCCATAGTGAATTGCTCGCCTACCTCTTGGGATGTCTTTTATATCATCCAAAATACTTCCAGCTTGAAACACGTCATCAATCATCAAAACAGCATTTGTTTTCATAATCCTTAAAACTTCTGGCAAAAAGACAATATATTTCGACTTTGCAGAATCCATAAAAACAAAATTATATGTATTTGCTGGCAATTTTTTTAATAATTCATCTGCTTCTCCTTCTAACAAATTAACCTTTTCTTGTAAATTTAATCGTTTATAGGTTTTCTTAGCTTTTTGAATCATGGTATCCATGCGTTCAATCGTTGTAATTTTACCTGTTTCTCCTACGAATTGAGCCATTAAACTAGAAGAAAAACCAATTGCTGCACCAATTTCTAAAATATTTTTTGGTTGTAATTGTCCTAGTAAAAATTGTAAAAACACAACTGTTTCATGCGGAATTATTGGTACATCTGCTTTATGAGCTTCTTTTTCAATTTTTCCTAACTCTCCTAATAATTGCTTTTGTTTAGTACGCATAAATTTGACTAACTCTTTTTTTACCACAGGTTTATGCATCATTTCATTACGCATTAATCATTTCCTCCTTGATATTTATGTCTATTTATAAAGATTAAACTTTTGGATTGAAATTCTAAAAATTATAATTTGGTATATTTTTAATGACAATAAAATGATAATTTGATAAAATAAAATTATGTAAGGCCTTGATGTAGTTACATAGGTAAGGAGTGTTAATAATGATAAAAGATCATACTGTAGATTACAAAATTATGAAATTAGTAGCAAATATTTATATGAAACATGGAATGGCAGAGGAAAAAATTGAGAACGATTTATTGAAGGTTCATTTAAAAAGAGGAGATGTCGATAATATTTCTCTTTATATCAACGATAAACCTAAAATGAAAATCGAAGTGAATCGAACGGTTTCAAATATTATTGAATTTGATAAAAAAGATTCTAATGCTTTGAAATATATTCTTCCATTTTCAAAAAGTTTGGGAGTGTCAAAAACTCAATTAGATGTATATCAGAAACGAGCTTA
>JAIRNX010000010.1 GCA_031257815.1 Lactobacillales bacterium | reverse complement strand
AAGATGTTCGCTATAAACTAGAAGGCTATCTATACCCTGCTACCTATAATTATGGAAAAGGTGATACTGTTAAAAGCCTGGTTGAGGTTATGATTGCAACAATGAATAGAGTAATGCAAGCTTACTATGGTGAGATTGCTAGACAGCAAAAAACAGTTAGAGAAGTTTTAACATTGGCCTCTTTGGTAGAAAAGGAAGCAGTGAATGAAGAAGATCGCAGAAAGGTGGCACAAGTTTTCTTGAATCGTTTGCAAAATGATATGCCTTTAGGAACTGACATTTCGGTCTTATATGCTTTAAGAACAAAAAAAAATGTAGTAACGATCGCAGATACGCAGGTGGATTCTCTTTACAATCTTTATCAAAATAAAGGTGTGGGGCCAGGACCATTTAACAGTCCATCAAAGATGTCAATTGAAGCAGTGTTAAATCCAAAAGCTAATGATGATTTATATTTTGTTGCAGATGTGAAAACGGGAAAAGTGTATTTTTCAAAAACAAATGAAGAACATGAAAAACTAGCTGAAAAATACGTTAATAACAAAGAGAAGGAATGATTATTCATGGCAGAAAAAGAATTCCCAATGACCGCAGAAGGGAAAAAAAAATTAGAAGAACAAGTAGAAGAGTTAAAAACAGTACGTCGCCCAGAAATTGTTGAACGAATTAAAATTGCTCGTTCTTATGGAGATCTTTCTGAAAATTCTGAGTATGAGTCAGCCAAAGATGAACAAGCCTTTGTAGAAGGCAAAATTGCTGAGCTAGAAAGTATGATTCGTTATGCTGTAGTTATTGATAGTGAAGGTATCGATAAAGATGAAATTTTTATTGGCAAGACGGTCAAATTTCGTGATCTAGAGTTTAATGAAGACGAAACAATAACGATTGTTGGCTCTGCAGAAGCTGATCCTTTTGAAGGAAAAATTTCCAATGAAAGTGCAGTGGCAAAAGGATTGATAGGACACAAAGCTGGTGAAGAAGTAACATTTCCAACTCCTGGCGGGAATATGAAAGTTAAAATATTAGAAGTTGTAAGTAATTAAATAAAGAATCACTACCACCACTATAAGAACGTGTTGACTTGTCTCTAGTAAAATGAATTTTTGAGCTATTTTTTTACAATTTAAGGCTGGCGCACATCTTTCAGGTGTCGGATAAAGGAAAACTACTGAGAGTAGTTTTCTGTCAAAAAACGCAGGTTAGCGAAGCGTTGATTCTAAATCGAGGCTTTTTAACAAAAAAGTGTGGAAAAAGAGCCAAAAACTTGTCGGGTTACTATCAGCTTACCCAAGCTCTGCTTGGTTTGTAAGCTGTGTAACGGGACTATTCATCGCTCCGAGGCAAGTGAACAGGTTCTAAGATCCATAGATTGAGAGGTTGGATTTGAAGGTAAGAAAATGGCGGAAATTGATTTCGTATTACAAGCCATATAAAGGGTTATTTTTTCTAGATTTATTTTCTGCTATGGCAATCGCGATCATTGCCGTGATCATCCCGTTAATCATACGATTTTTGATCAACGAAGTGATGTCTTGGGATAAAGCAGAAGCTTTAAGAATGTCAGCGTTTTGCTTGATTGTCATTCTTTTTTTGGCATTTCTTTTATACCTTTTCAACTTCATCACGGTTTATTACGGTCATCTGCTGGGAACCAAAATAGAGAAAGATGTGCGCAATGAGTTATTTGAGCATTATCAAAAACTTTCTCTTTGTTTTTATGAAAACAGAAAAGTTGGGGAATTAATGTCGCGTGTGGTTGTGGATCTGGAAAACTTAAGTGAATTTCTACATCATTTTCCGGAAGATATGATCATTATTACCGTGCGTTTCGTTTTAGTTTTTATTATTTTCTTTTTGATCAATCCAATACTTGCTGCACTAGCTGTGGGAATCATTTCTTTTTGTATTTTTTATATTGTTGTTTTAACGCCCAAAATTAATAAACTAGCAGGTGAAAATAAGGAAAAGATTTCCGAAATAAACGTTCAACTCGAAGATAGTTTGGCCGGAATAAAAGTTGTGAAATCTTTTACGAACGAAGAGATTGAGAGGCAGAAATTTAAGAGATCTAACCTTGCATTTGTAGAAAGCAGACGGAAATATTTAAAGCAGATTGGAGTTTTATTTGCAGGTGTGAACTTTTTTGTTCTATCTTTACTCCCGATTATTGCGACAATGGGTGTCAATCTAGTCATTCACAACTTAATGTCTATTAGCGATGTGATCACTTTTATTCTTTATGCGGATATTTTGATTGGACCCGTCCTCTCTATTTTAGGAGTCTATGAGATTATGACGAATGCCATCGGGGGTTATAATCGCTATATTGAAATCTTGGAAGTGGAACCTGATATTTTTGATAAAAGTAATGCCAAAGTTCTTGATAGCGTTAACGGAAACATCGTTTTCAGAAATGTAACCTTCAAATACGAGCAGGGACATGAAAACGTATTTAAGAATTTAAACATTGAGATTAAGCCGAAAGAATATGTTGCGTTAGTGGGTTCATCTGGGGTTGGAAAATCAACCCTGTGCAACTTAATTCCAAGATTTTATGACGTGAATGATGGCGAAGTTTTAATTGATGGAACAAATGTTAAAGATCTAGTGTTAAAAAGTTTGAGGAAAAATATTGGTTTTGTTTTGCAGGATGCGTATCTTTTTGCAAGTACTATCAAAGAAAACATTGCTTACGGAAAGCCGGAGGCGACTGATGAGGAAATAATAGCTGCCGCCAAAAAAGCATATGCACACCAGTTTATCATGAAATTTCCCAAAGGATATGATACGGATATCGGTCAAAGAGGCCTGAAACTCTCCGGAGGGCAAAAGCAGCGGCTAAGCATCGCCAGAGTCTTTTTGAAAGATCCGAAGATTTTAATTTTAGATGAAGCAACCTCTGCCTTGGATAATGAAAGCGAACGATTTATTCAAGATTCTCTGGAGATATTATCGCAAGAGCGCACGACTTTAGTGATCGCACATCGCTTGTCGACGATTAAGAAAGCGCATCGAATCGTTGTGTTAACGGATCAAGGAATCGCTGAGGAAGGGACTCATGCTGAACTTTTAGAAAAGAATGGTGTGTATGCTGAAATTTACAGGATGCAGTTTTAGAACCTGTTAACAGGTTCTTAGGTAAGGAGAAGAAAAGGCTAGGTTGGGGATTAAAAAATAAAGTTGCGTTGATAACAGGACAAATGATCGAAAATTCAGGTGGTCATGCGTTGTAATGTTTGTTATGATGGTCGAAAGGAGGAGGAAATGATGAATAAAAATGCAGTACTGAGTTTTGGAGTAGTTTTGCTTCAATTTAACGGGGAAATTTATTGATGAAAAATGATCCGCTAATCATCGATCGGAAATTTGGAGGAATTCGATGAATCTTGCGATTTTTGCTTCGGGAAATGGAAGTAATTTTCAAGTATTGACTGAGAAGATTCAAGCCGGGAGTATTTCTGCACAGCTTAGTTTTTTATTTTGCGACCAAAAAGAGGCATGCGCTTTGAAGCGAGCAGAAAGGTTGAGCGCGCCTCATTTTTCATTTGAGCTAAAAGAATTTGCCAGTAAAGAGGCGTATGAAACAAAGTTAGTGGCATTGCTTGATCAACATCGAGTGGATTTGATCGTTTTAGCAGGTTACATGAAAATTGTGGGTTCCACTTTGTTGCAAGCGTATAAAGGAAAAATAATTAATATCCATCCCGCATTTTTGCCAGAGTTTCCAGGAGTGCACGGAATTAAAGACGCTTTTAAGGCTGGTGTGCCAGAAAGTGGCGTAACCGTTCATTATGTAGATTCGGGCATTGATACAGGAAAGATCATTCAGCAAGTTCGCGTGCCGCGTTTAGAAAATGATACGTTAGAAAGTTTTGAGCAACGAATTCACCAAGCGGAGTATGAATTGTATCCAAAAGTCGTAAAAGAGTTAGTGGAAAGGATAAGGAAATGAAACGAGCATTGATTAGTGTTTCCGATAAGACCGGCGTCTCTGCATTGGCTAAAGAGTTAGTTGCTCTGGGCTTTGAGATTATTTCAACAGGTGGAACGAAGAAAATTTTGGCTAAAGAGGGAATTTCGACTATTGCCATTGATGAGGTAACCAACTTTCCTGAAATGATGGACGGGCGTGTCAAGACACTACATCCTAAAATTCACGGCGGACTGCTGGGGCGTCGAGATTTAGAAAGCCATATGCAAGCAATGAGAAAGCATAACATTCAACCCATTGACTTGGTGTGTGTAAACCTGTATCCGTTTAAAGAGACGATTTTAAAAAAAGAGGTAACGCAGGAGGAAGCGATTGAGAATATTGATATTGGCGGACCTTCCATGCTGCGCTCGGCGGCAAAAAATCATGCAGCGGTGACGGTTGTAGTGGATCCGCTGGACTATGCCAAGGTGATTTCAGAGCTGAAAGAAAATGGAGAAACGACTTTTGCAACCAGACAAAAATTAGCAGCGAAAATTTTTCAATATACTGCCAGTTATGATGCGTTGATTGCAGGTTTTTTGACGGATGTGGTTGGCGAAGAAAATCCTGAAAAGCTAACACTAACCTATGAATTGAAACAAGCGTTGCGTTATGGGGAAAATCCGCAGCAAAAGGCAAATTTTTATCAAAATGCTTTGCCCGTATCTTTTTCACTAGCGAGTGCTTGGCAATTGAACGGCAAAGAGTTATCTTATAACAATATTAAAGATGCGGATGCAGCGCTGCAGATTATTCGTGAGTATGAAGCGCCGACGGTGGTGGCGTTAAAGCATATGAATCCTTGTGGAATTGGAACGGGAAAGACGATAGAAAAAGCTTGGGATAGAGCATATGATGCCGATCCGGTCTCCATTTTTGGTGGCATTGTGGTGCTAAATCGTGAAGTTGATGTAAAAACTGCCGAGAAAATGCATCAAATTTTCTTGGAGGTCATTATTGCGCCAAGCTTTACAGAAGAAGCGCTGCAAGTGTTAACCACAAAGAAGAAAAATTTACGTTTATTACAATTAGATTTTTCTGAGAAAAAAATGAGTAAATGTGGTAAAATGGTAGTAGGAGTTCTTGGCGGAATACTTACGCAAAACCAAGATGTCATTAAGGAGGGCGAGAGACAATGGGATGTTGTAACCAAACGAAAACCGACAACAAAAGAATGGAGGGCTTTGAAGTTTGCATGGAAAGCAGTCAAACACGTGAAGTCAAATGCGATTGTGGTTGCGAATGCGAAACAGACGCTCGGTGTAGGTGCGGGACAGATGAATCGTGTGGGTGCGGTGAAGATCGCGCTTGAGCAGGCGCAAGGTCGACTCGATGGAGTGGTGCTTGCTTCGGATGCTTTCTTCCCATTTGCAGATAATATTGAGGAGATTGCGAAAGCGGGCGTTAAAGCGATTGTGCAACCAGGTGGTTCGGTGCGCGATGAGGAAGTGATTCGAGCGGCGGACAGTCAGGATATTGCGATGATCTTTACAGGAGTGAGGCATTTTAAACATTAAACTGTTCAAGGGCGAGCGATAAAATTATGGATTTTTTTTATTTGAAAATAAAACCATTTTTCGAGCTTATGGTTTGAATTTTTTGGGACATTTTCAAAAATCAGCGACATTAAGGAGGTCTATTCTGACCCTAAACCCTCTTGCTTGTTAGAATGAAAAATAAGTAAGGGCAAGTTAACATGTTCTAAGAACCTGTTAACTTGTCTCTAGTGAAATGAATTTTTGAGCTCATTTTTCACAATTTGAGGCAAAAAACTTAAGGTTAGCGTAAGATTTGATTCTAAATCGAGGCTTTTTAACAAAAAAGTGTGGAAAAAGAGCCAAAAACTTACTTGTCGGGTTACTATCAGCTTACCCAAAATCTGCGTTTTTTGTCTAGAATTGCATAAAAATTTTCCTAAAATTTCATCTATAGAGAGATAGTAGACAGATTCTCAGATCGTTAACAGATTCTAAGAAAAAAATAGGGAGTAGTTATATAAATGGCATTTAAACAGTTAAGTGAAACAATTGATTTAGTTGAAGTAAAACAAATGAATGTTTTAGCAAAAGAAGCAAAAGCTTTGAAAGATAAACGTGATAAAGAGTTAGAAAACATTATCAAAGGTGTTGATCAACGTTTTCTTTTATTAATTGGACCTTGTTCGGCTCATGATGAAGAAGCAGTAATGGAATATGTTCATCGTCTTGCAAAATTACAAAAAAAAGTGGCCGATAAAATCTTTATGGTTCCGCGCGTTTATACTAATAAACCACGAACTAATGGAGATGGCTATAAAGGCTTACTCCATCAACCAGATCTAACTTCTGGCTCAAATCTTTTAAATGGCATCCTAGCAGTTCGTAAACTGCACAATCGAGTAATTACAAAAACCGGCTTAACAACCGCTGACGAAATGCTTTACTCTGAAAATCTAGGAATTGTCGATGATTTAGTTTCTTATATTGCAGTTGGTGCGCGTTCAGTTGAAGATCAACAACATCGTTTTGTAGCCAGTGGTATTGATCAGCCAACAGGGCTTAAAAATCCAACCAATGGTAATTTAAATATTATGTTTAACGCTTTGTATGCAGCACAACAAAAACAAGAATTTTTATTTAATGGTCAACATGTAAAGTCAAGCTCAAATCCACTAGCGCATGTTATTTTACGAGGCTCGCTTAATGAATATGGAGACAATCGACCAAATTACTATTATGAAGATTTGTTAAAAACAATTTCAATGTACGAAGAAGGCAAATTTAAAAATCCAATGATTGTGATCGATACCAATCATGATAACTCCGGAAAACAATATTTAGAGCAAGTTCGTATTGTTAAACAAACATTGATCAATCGTCATTGGAATGAAAAAGTTGCCCAATTTGTCCGTGGTTTTATGATTGAAAGTTTCTTAGAAGATGGACGTCAAGATTCAGATGGTAAAATTTTTGGAAAATCAATTACAGATCCGTGTTTAGGTTGGGAAAAAACGGAAAAATTAGTAAATTACATCTACGAGAACATATAATCAACAAGGAGAAAACGCATGCCTCGATATAAAGCTACTATTGCTTATGACGGAACTTTATTTGTTGGATTTCAACGTCAGCCAAAAGTGCGTACCGTTCAAGAAGAGTTAGAAAAAACACTCACTCAAATTAATAACGGACAAAAAATCACCATCCACGGTGCTGGACGTACTGACAAAGGTGTACATGCATTAAATCAAGTGATTCATTTTGATTTTCCTCGCCAAGATTCTGAGGAAAAAATGCGCTTTGCTTTAGATACACAAACACCAAATGACCTTGCAATTAAAGCGGTAAAAATCGTTTCAGATGACTGGCATGCGCGTTTTACTCCGCATGAAAAAACGTATGAATTTCATGTCCAAATTATAAAACCTCGCAATCCTTTTAAGCGAAACTATGCTAGCTATTTTCCTTATCCCATTGAACTTACACGTATCAAAGAAGCATTGAAATTTTTAGAAGGAACGCATGATTTTACAGGTTTTACAGCTAACAGCTCAGCTGTTCAAGACAAAATTCGCACTATCTATGAAGCCAGCGTCCAACAAATAGATGATGAGCTAATTTTTACTTTTTGTGGCAATGGCTTTTTATATAAACAAATCCGCATAATGGTCGGAACTTTGCTAAAAATCGGTAACAATCGTATAGAACCTACACAAATTTTAAAAATTTTAAATGAAAAAAAACGCAGTCTACCGGGACCGACTGCGTCCCCTGAAGGGTTATTTTTAAAGGAAATAAAATATTTTTAATAAAAACTAATTGCCATAGCAAAGTTTTTTAACACAATT
>JAIRNX010000085.1 GCA_031257815.1 Lactobacillales bacterium | reverse complement strand
AATTTTTGAACTATTTTTTCACAATTTGAGGCAAAAAATGCAGGTTTAGTGGTGCTAAATCGAGGCTTTTTAACGAAAAAGTGTGAAAAAATAGTCAAAATCATTCATCACTTTGAGATCGTTAACAGGCTCTAAGACAGATTTATTGACTTCTACATGACTTAAGTATAAAAATAAAATTAAGTTAATAGTGTAAGCTTACCCACAAATAAAATTATAAGGAGTTAACATTATGAAAAAAAAGAGTAATAATGCTGCAATTTTGAGCGCAATATGTATCGTAGCAATTATTGTCGCAGGTTCTTTATTTTTTATTACCCAAAATAAATTCAACCTATCTAGCCAAAAAAACGATATTCCCAATAATGTAAATTATAATCATGATTTGGCAATCAGCAGTGCGAAAGTATCTTCTGATTGTTATAACGATGATGATACTTATAAAAAAACACTTAAAGATAAAGGGTATTTAGGTGTAAATAAATTTAATTCTGATGATGTGGCCGCAATTATTGGAATAAAAAAAAGCAATGGCAACCATTTCAGCTTAGCTATAGCCTTTCGTGGTACAGATAATATTGTAAACTGGGAAAGAGATTATGATGAGGCTATGGTTAATTGGAAAGATGCTACTGGAAAAGATGTTGTTGAGCGAGGAGTTCATGAAGGAATGGCTACTGCGTTTAATACTTTTTTAGAAATTAAAAATGAAATTGAAGACTACTACAAAAAGTTAGGTTTCAAGATTAAATTATTTGATAAGAGCGGCAAAATTAACTATTGGGTTACAGGGCATTCTTTAGGAGGTGGCTTAGCACAATTATTTACATTAAAACTTGCTGAAAATGGCGTACCATTAAAAAATATTGAATCTTACCCCATTGCACCTGCTCTTGTTGGTGATAAAAATTTTAAGAATTATGCGAAAAAGCTTGGTGTAAATTCCAGAATGCACATTATACTCAATGCTTTTGATGCTGTTGGAAAAGTTGGAGGAACTTTATTGTATTTAACCGATGAAATCCATTTTTACAAATGGGGTCATGATTTAAACGCTATGTTGGTAGCAACAATACCATTGGGCGGAATAGACCCAGAGTACGGCAAAAAATTATCAGATACCGTTTTGGAAAATCACAAAGCCGATAATTATGTTAAAGCCTTAACAGAAGGAGAAGAAGTAACAGATATCCATTAAGTCGGTAAAAATGTTCCAAAAATATTAAAAAAATATTAAAACTGCTTATAAGATTATGGATATGATCTACATTTATAAGAACTTGTTGACGATCTCTAGTGAAATGAATTGCGTTTATCAAATTGTTTCAAGCTTTGCTTGGTTTATAAGCTGTGTAACGAGACTTTCATCGCACCAAGACAAGTTAACAGGTTCTTATTTCCCAAGGCAAAATTGGCTAAAGAGTTGCGTAATTAATTCATCTTGAACCGTATCACCTGTAATTTTTCCCAAAATTTCCCAGCAACGGGTTATGTCGATTTGCACCAAATCAATCGGCATTTGTTTTTTAATACCAATCATTGCTTCTAGTAAAGCATTTTGAGCTTGCTCAATTAAGATGATATGGCGTGTATTGGATAGATAAGTACTATCTTTGTCTATTCCTATTTCTCCACTAAAAAACAGCACAGAAATTTTTTTTTCTAAAGCATCCAAACCTTCATTTTTTAAAATAGATATTTGTATTATTGTGTCTGTTTCGACTAAGTTAGCAATTTCTGAAATTTTTATTTTAGGTGTTAAGTCCATTTTATTTAAAAGAATAATTCGTTTTGAATGTTGAGTGATTTTAATTAATTCTAAATCTTCTGCGGTTAATGCCTCACTTGCATTTAAAACTAGAAGAATAAAATCCGCTTCCTGTAAAGCTTTATGTGAGCGCTCTACACCTATTTGTTCTACCAGATCGTCAGTTTTTCTAATCCCAGCAGTGTCGATTAATTTTAAAGGAATACCCTGAAGATTGACCATCTCTTCAATAACATCACGAGTAGTTCCAGCAATTTCAGTGACGATCGCCTTTTCTTCTTGTAGCAAAGTATTTAATAGTGAAGATTTTCCAACATTTGGTCGTCCAATAATAGCTGTTTTTAAACCTTCTTTTAAAATTTTTCCTTGTGTAGCTGTTTTTAACAAATTATCCAGTTGTTTTTTAATTTGCTGAATTTTTTCTAAGAGCATTTGATTTGTAAACTCTTCTGTTTCATCATATTCTGGATAGTCAATAGATACTTCCACTTGCGCAAGCATTTCTAAAATTTTTTGACGTATTTTACGAATGAGGCTAGATAAATTTCCCTCAAGCTGTCCAAGAGCCATGTTCATGGCTTGATTTGTTTTTGCACGAATTAAATCCATAACAGCTTCGGCTTGTGATAAATCAATTCGCCCATTTAAAAAAGCTCGTTTGGTAAATTCACCTGGTTCTGCTAACTTTGCTCCTTTACGTAACAATAGTTGCAATAGTTGATTAGCGACAACAATACCACCATGGCAATTGATTTCTACCACATCTTCACGTGTAAATGTTTTTGGTGTACGCATTACGCTAACCATTACCTCATCAATTATTGCCTTATTGCTGGGATCTTTTATATGTCCGTAATGAATTGTATGGCTAGAAACTTTAGTTAATGATTTATTACCTTTAAAAACACGATCAGCTATACTTATCGCTTTATCTCCTGATAAACGAACAATAGCGATGGCTCCTTCTCCTGGAGGTGTTGAAATAGCAGCAATGGTATCAAAATTTTCTTTCATTTTTCTTGATTTACTTGTTCCGCTCTTTCATTTTCTACTTGTTCTTCTTTACGTCTAGCAGCTGCAAGTTTTAATTCTTTTTCTCTGCGAACTTGTTCGCGTTTTTTCTCAGGGTCTGGATGAGAAAGTACTTTTTCTGCAGCAATTTCTTCTAGTGCTTTTCCGACATTTTTCACTGATTTAAACTTCATCGTTGCAACTTCGCCTTCTTGAAGTTCATGTGAACGCTTACTGGCTAAAATAACCAAAGAGTATTTTGATTTTATTTTGCTTAGTAGTTTGTCTATCGATGGATATGAAATCATACATTTAACCTCTTTTTTTGTTATATTTATTGACTATATTCTTGAATCATTCTTAAATATTTTCCAATAACTCTTTCAACACGAAAATGCTCACCAGCAATAATATCTTTAACACGTTTTGCTGCTAGCGATACTTTATCATTAACAACAGCATAATCGTAAAACGACATCATTTCAATTTCTTTTTGAGCTATCTTCATACGTTTTTCAATAATTTCAGAAGAATCCGTGCCGCGCTCAACAATACGTTCACGTAATTCATCTAAATCTGGAGGAGTAAGAAAGATAAAAACTCCATCGGGCATTCTTTCTTTTACTTGAGCAGCACCTTGAACTTCGATTTCTAAAAAAACATCCTTGCCTTCATCAAGTGTTTGCTTAATATATTGAAGTTGCGTGCCATAGTAATTTCCAACGTATTCTGCATATTCTAACATTTGTCCATTTTGAATCATTTTTTCAAATTCTTCGCGGGTGCGAAAAAAATAATCTACTCCATCTATCTCGCCAGCTCGTTTCTTTCTGGTCGTCATTGAAATCGAATATTCAAAATCATGATCTGGAGTATTAAAAATTTCCCTACGTACGCTTCCTTTGCCCACTCCTGAAGGTCCAGAAAAAACGATTAGTAAGCCGCGCTCATTCATTTATCTTTTCCACTCTCTTCCCCACTATTATTTTATTTCAATCCCTGATTTTATTTTTGTCAATAATTCCAAGAAACGCTCTGTTGTTATGCCGTCATTTTTTCATTCCAATGCTTTTTTTAATGCATTCCAAGCCAGAGTTGCACATTTAATGCGCTGGGGAAATTTACTTACACCGTTTAAAAAAGCTGCATCGCCCAATAATTCTTCTGCCTTTTCAACTTCTTCTCCTTGCACCAGCTGACTGAATTTTTCAGAAAGCTCTAATACTTCGACAACCTTTTTTTTCAAAACAACATCTGTCATCATCGAAGCACTAGCTACTGAGATCGAGCAGCCACTGCCATCAAAGGCAATTTCTTCAATCTTTTCTTCATCATTTAAACGCAAAAATAGGCGAATCACATCGCCACAAGTAGGATTATTTAACTCCAAAGAAACCGCACCATCAAGTACTCCTTTATGATGCGGATGGCTAGAATGATCTAGGATCACCGCACGATATAAACTATCTAACTTAGACAGAGCCATGACTAAAAAACTCCTTTGCTGCAATAATCGCATCAACTAACTGATCACAATCTTCCTTAGTATTGTAAAAATAAAAACTTGCCCGAACCACTGCTGAAATGCCTAAATTTTGAATTAAAGGTTGAGCGCAAAGATGTCCCGCACGTACCGCAATTCCCTGCATATCAAGTGCTGTTGCCACATCATGCGGATGCAAATTTTCTAAATTAAACGAGAAAACTCCGGTGCGATGATCTATATTTTGCGGCCCATAAATCCTCACTCCATCAATTGCCTGCAATTTAGGAAAAAGATATTCTATTAATTCCCTTTCATAAGCTTGAATAGCATCAAAACCAAGCGCTTGCAAGTACCAAATCGCCGCATCTAAGCCGGTAGCTCCAGCAATATTTGGCGTTCCTGCTTCAAACTTCCAAGGAAGCTCTTTCCATGTAGATAAGTCACGATGCACAAAATCAATCATCTCGCCACCAAACTCTACCGGCTCCATTGCTTCAAGCCATTTACGCTTGCCATAAAGCACGCCAATCCCAGTTGGTCCTAACATTTTATGCCCGCTAAAGGCCAGAAAATCAACATCAAGTGTTTGTACATCTACTCTTTGATGAGGCACCGACTGCGCTGCATCTAACACAAAAATCGCCCCTTTACTATGCACATAATCAACCAACTCTTTAACAGGAGTTTCTACTCCTAGCACATTGGATGCATGAGCAAGAGAGACGATCTTTGTTTGCTCGGTAATTAAATCTTGCGCCATCTCTAGATCTAGTTCACCATTTTTTAACTCAATATATTTTAAAACCGCACCT
>JAIRNX010000023.1 GCA_031257815.1 Lactobacillales bacterium | reverse complement strand
GTAAGGTTCACATCTAACAAAGGCTTAATGTATTTTTTGTCCACTAATATTTTTATGTTGCCGGTGATATCAAAATCCTCTCCTGATAGTTTTATCTTATCTGCAACTAGCTTACTCTTTTCTATCTTCAACGAAACACCCAAGTCTTCAATTTTTATATCATTTAGCGTAAAATCACTAACACTGGTTTCTATGTTTACATCATACTTCGGACTTTTCAACCATTTCATTTTAGATAAACTACTGAGTAATGAATAATCGTATTTGTCCGCGTTAAGGTTATGTACACTAAATCCGGCACCAATCACATTACGTTTTTTGTGTGACTTACTTTAATTGATCCCTGCAAAAATTCTTTACCATTCACAACCTGTCTGAAATAGACAACATCCTAGGTGCAAAGTGTAATTTGGAACTTATTGTAAATTGATTTTTTTCGCTTTCTTTCATCTTTATAGAAGGGAAAAAGCATGAAATGAACAACTCGAAATCATTCCCTTTTACCAATAAATCACCATTAAATTCAGATAAGGTACCACTATTCGAGACTTTTCCCGATAGGTGAGACATGTTATTGGCTCCAGGAAATTGAAGTAGCGTATCAACTTTTACTTCGCCATCAGCGAATTTTAACATAGCGTGAAATTTATCCAATACCCTGTTTTGGTATTGAATATTTGAAACCTCCATATTAAAGTCTATGCTCAAGTTTTTTGGCACAACATCTCTAAAACATTCTAGGAGATCCTTTATCTCCGTTGTTTTTCGTGAGTCATTTTGTATAGAATCTAAATCAATTTTACTGAAGCTAATATTGACATTAGTGTGATTATTTTTTCTATCATTTCTTATTGTACTGCTAGCTTGCATGCCTTTGGAATCGATTCTCAAATGAGTTGCTGCAAATTCATCTTCATTGAGGTTGATGTTAGACGATATCTTGATATTTTCACTAGGGATACGTAAGCAAGAAAGCTAAGATTGATAATCTTTGCTAGATCATTTACAAAATCGGAACTGTTATTAATTGTCAGTGTTAGTTTGCCCTGGAGCCCTTCTTGATTTCTGTTGCCTGTAAATAGCAACTTTATAAAGTTTGATTTGACATCAATGTGTACATTCTTTTTTGTAATATCAACCTTTCCAGAAAAATCATAATTATTATCACCTACCTTCACTTTACCAGAGAATTGCCCATGTCTCTTAATAGCAATCTCTTATATGTTAACAATGTTGCTATAATCAACGAAGTTATTGTTTAAACTTACTTGCCTGTCTTTTATTATTATATCAACCTTACTGGCTTTTTCATTTGTAATATTAACAAAATTTTCTTTACTGCTTTTCATACCAAATAATGTAATTGACTTTGGTTGTAACGAAAGTAAAAACAACGATAGAAGAGAAGGCTTTACTTCAATTTTATTTATACTAATCAAATCCGATAATTTTTGCTCTTTATTGCTGTTGCATTGAATGTACACGTTATAAATAGTGAGCTTTGGAGTAATTAGTGAAACTTTAACTTTTCCTCCAATGCGTACTTTAGCGTTGTATGTATTTTCTAATTTTTGCACAATGTGCTCCTTGTAGCTATTCCAGTCCTTAAGAGTTGCAGCAACGTGCAAAATGATTAACACCAAAGAGATTGATAATATTGTGTATATAGAAAATCTCATAGTTTTATATACTTTAAATTGCCCATAAAGAGTACCAAAATAAACAACGACACTTAAAAATATTAGAGCTGCTAAATGGATGACACGAGCAAATATTTTATCGAGAAACAGCCCCGATGATAAGGAACTAGAAACATAAAGAACTATTGACATGACCAACGTTGCGATAAGAATTTTTACGATATTCAATAGTAATACTTGGCTAATCTTATGCATTTTATTTATTGTTAGATAATTAATTAGTAGAGTAGAATTTATCCAAGTGGAAATGGAAGTAGCGATAGCAATTCCTGTGTGTTGATATTTGTGCATTAACAAGAGGTTAAGCACCACATTGATTCCAAGGCACATTAGTGAGAATATAGTTGGCATTTTTAAATTGCCCTTAGCAAAAAACGTGAGTAGCAATTCTTTATTTATAATAAATGCAGGTAAAGAAATATAAAGCGCTATCAATGTAGGAGCAGTCTGCCGCACTGCATAGTGATCAAAAAGTGTAAGTAAAATTATGTCAGGAATAATAATAAAAGCAGCAGTTGTTGGTATAATTAAAATTAATCCTACACTGAGAGCTTTGCTCTGCATTTTGGCTATACTTTCATAATCATTTACTTGTTTTGAGATTAAAGGAAGAAGCACTGTACCAATTGCAGTACCAATCACTCCTTGCGGTAGTTGATTTAGTCTATCGGCATAATATATATAGGACACTGCATTTGGTATAAAACTGGCCATAATTGTATCAATCCATAGGTTAACCTGAATTACACAGTTGTTGATAATTGCTTAAAAAACAACTTTACTTCATTATTCAATTTTATGCTAAAAAAATGCAGCCTTTAGTTTGTATGCACTAAACAGCATCAACATTAGCTGACAAATCCCTCCAATCAGGATGGCTATGGAGAGATTGTGGGCCGGTGTTTTATGTAAGGCACAAATAAACTAACAATTAAACAGAGATTCAAAATGATCGGTGCAATGGCTGTTGAAGCAAAGTGCTGTTTTACTTGCAATATTCCCCCGATAAGTGATGCTATTGAAATAAAAACTATGTAAGGCATCATGATTCTTGATAAAGTCACAGTGAGGGCAAGTTTGCTTTGGTCAAATCCAGGAGTGAATACTTGAATTATATAAGGAAAAAAAGTCTGCATAATAAGGCAAAAAATCAATAAAACAATAAACATGAGAGATATTACACTGCTTGCAAAGCTAAATGCCTTTTTACTATCAAGTGGTTCTGCTGACTATAACGGTATAAAAGAGGTGGTGAACGCTCCCTCTGCAAAAAAACGCTCGAAATAGATTAGCAAAACGAAACGAAGAAAAAAATACATCTGCAAGAGGAGTTGCACCGACAACCATGGCAATTAATATATCCCTTATTAGCCCTGAGATTCTTGAAATAACCGTAAAAAAACTAAATGTGAAAATACTTTTAAACATTGCTATTTACCACTACTCCAGATTATACTCAGTGTCAATAGAACTCTCGCATAGTTTCGGCAACGCACTGGGCATATAACAACCGTCAGAAACAAAAAAACTACTTAACAAGTTCCTCCAAACCCATTATCATAATTTATCTTCAGTCTGTGCAGATAAAACGACAAAAAACTCAATGTACTTGGCG
>JAIRNX010000061.1 GCA_031257815.1 Lactobacillales bacterium | reverse complement strand
AAATTTTTACGACTGGTTGATTATTGGAGTAGGCGTCCTTTTATTCAGGAAGAATTAACAGAGATTATTTGCCAAGAATTAACAGAAAATATCCCTAATAGTGGAGTGGGAGTGTTAATTGAAGCAAGGCATTTATGTATGGAAATGCGTGGTGTACGCAGTTTAAATGCTTTAACAAAAACGGAGTGCTTTTCAGGTGAATTAAAAACAAATAGAAAAAGGCGAGTCGAGTTTTTTGAAAGAGTCAAAGAAGGATCATAAAAATTTATTTCAAAAAGGTAATGTACAGGTAATGGGCGTTTTAAATGTAACGCCTGATTCATTTTCAGATGGCGGAAAGTACAATACTTTAGAAGCTGCTATATATCACGCTTGGCAGATGATTTTAGCTGGCGTGGATATTATTGATATCGGCGGGCAATCAACTCGTCCAGGATATACGGAGGTTTCTGCTCGTGAAGAGCTTAATAGAGTCTTGCCTGTGATTAAAGCAATTCGTGAAATGACACCAAATATTTTGATCTCGATTGATACTTATTTTTTTGAAGTAGCAAAAAAAGCAGTAACAGCTGGAGCTAATATTATTAATGATATTCATGGCTTTAGCGATGTACGAATGTTTGAAATTTTACAAGAAATTCCACAAACTTATGCAGTTATAATGCATGATCACAGAAAAAAAACAACTCCTTTAGAAAAGGAGCTTCGTGAATTTTATAAGCTAAAAATCGCTCAATGTTTAAAAAGAGAAATCTCGCTATCACGTATTTGTTTTGATCCAGGAGTGGGTTGGAAAAATAAAGAAGAGACGATGGATATTTTAAGATATCCTGGCAAATATGGCTATCCTTCAATCCCTTTATTGATCGGCGTTTCAAGAAAACGCATTATTGGCAGTCTAACAAAAGAAGAAGAAACTAAAGATCGTGATTTGGGAACAATTATCACATCTTTACATCTGGCAAATACCGGCGATGTAGATATTCTACGCGTGCATGATGTAAAGGGTATGAAACAAGCACTTGATGTTTGGAGACAATTGGGTGGAGAAATTTAACGCATGAACTAAGAACCTGTAACGAAGTGGGATGGATATTTTTTATAAAGCCACAAAAAAGCCAACTTTATAAGTTAAAACTTTGGCTGAAAAACTGCGTACCTTATTTAAGGATGACTTTTCTTTAACTTGGGTGACGCCAGTGTATTTTAGATGTTTTAGAGCATTGATTGGTTGGTTGAAATAATATTTATAACTAGCGCTTTTTACCTTTACTGAGCAGAAATAGCGCTCTAGCAAAATTTTAATTTCCGCAGTAGTTTTATATTCAAGAGCTAGATCAAAATGTTGGTTGATTTCATTTAAGTTCCCTTCTATATACATGGAAAAGGCTAAAGTTTGGCATTTGTTAGCTAATTTTAAAAATAAGGCATCTAATTTTTCAATCCACTGAAAAACGGAACTAGAAACAATGATTTCTACATTTGGCAATTCAATAGTTTCAATATTGCCATGCAAAAAATAATCGTAAGGAACAGATAAAAAAGAATGGATATCGTAATAATCATTTAAAATCATTTTTCGAGGTGAAAATTTATTTAAAAAATGTTGGGTAAAAATTCCTGTTCCACAGCCTAATTCTAGTGCAGTATTTACCTTGATTTGAGGGATGAATTGATTTAAATCACGTGCGACATCTTTTTGAACACACGCATATTTATCATAAGTTAAAAAATGTTTATCAAAATTCATCAATGATGTCTCTCCAGTTTTTCAAAGTAGCAAAGGCAAAATGCCCACCATTAATTTTTTTGATCTTCGTATTTTGGGCTTGAAAGTATTTTTCTTGTCGCTTAGCAGAAATGATGCGATCATTTTCAGATATCAAAGCATGCGTAAAAACATTTGGTTGCGGTTGATAGTTATTATAAAGATTTTTTAGTTCAGCTTTTAGTTCGTCAATTGATTTATTAGGTCTTCTAAAAGTTTGATCGATGCCCATATTTTTAAAAAATTTTTTTAAAATTGCTTTAGATAGCTCACGATACGTTGTTTGAAAAACTTTTTCAAAAATGCCATTTGAGCCGATAATTTCTGGCGTTCCATTAATGGCGATCACTTTTGGAAAAGAAAGCTTAGCCTGTGTTATCCACTTGGCTAAGTAGTAAACCCCAAAAGAATAACCAATAGGAATGATGTTCTCTTCCTTAGGTACTTGAATTTTATAAGGATAGTTGACGACCTCTAGACGGGTGTTTTTGGGAATTTTCAAATGCTTAACCAAACTTTCATCCATGCCCCAACCGTTAAAAAATAGTAGCAGCATTTTTTAACTCCTGAACAAATCTTAATAAGTCACTTTTTTGCAGATTGGAATGTAGGCTAACACGAATGCGAGCAGTATTTTGGGGTACTGTTGGCTCTTTGATTGCATGAATGTTAAATCCTTTTTGTTGCAAATATTTAGCTAGCTGGATAGCTTTTTGATTATCTCCGACAATGATGCTGATAATATGAGAAGAAGAGGTTGTTTGAATCCCATATTCACTTAAAATACTCAAAAAATGCTTAGTAAGTTCCTGTAATTTTTGTTGTTTATCAGTAAAGGACACCATTTTTTTAAGTATAAATAAGTTCCAGGCATTATTAATTGGCGGAATAGCTGTGCTATAAATAAACTCCGGACATTTGTTGATGATAAAATCTTTTGCTAATTGTGATGTGATAACATAAGCTCCCATGCTACCACCGCCTTTACCAAGAGGAATAGTCAAAAAATCAATATCATCGATAACATTTAGTTGATGAGCTAAGCCATATCCATACACCCCATAAGAATGCGCTTCATCAAGCATTAAATTAAAATGATATTTTTTCTTAAGGCGAACTAGTTCTAACAGATCACAAATGTCCCCATCCATACTATAAATAGTTTCAGAAATGACTAAAATATCATCATACCGATCAATGTTCTTTACCAAAATTTTTTTCAAATGCTTTAAATCTAGATGATTGTAGCGGAAAAATTTAGCGCCACTATCAACGATGCCATTATAAATACTGGCATGATTTAAACGATCGGCAATAATCAATGATTTTTTATCGTAAAAAGTTTTAATGATGGCAGAATTGGCAGTAAAGCCAGAATTAAAAACCAGTCCAGGTTTGCCATAAATTTTTTCTAATTCCTTTTCAAGTTCCATTACTTCAGGATAGCTGCCATCAATTAATCTAGAGGATGAAGCTGAAAAAGTTGATTGATTATTTTGAAAAAATTCCTTGCGTAATGCAGGATCACTAGCACATCCAAGATAGTCATTTGAAGAGAAGTTTATTTGTTTTGAATTTTTAATTATCAATTTTCTGAAATTATTTTGTGCTTTTAACTTTTGCAGCTTTTTTTGTATGATCTCTTTTTTCATCGTTGTCTCCGAACAAAATATTTAATTGTTACCCAAATATCTTAACATAGTTAACAATCAAATTTTACCAAACTCATTTGCTTGTATATCCCCACGACAAACGCATGAAAGAATTATGAGAAAAAATGAGAGCGAGAGAAGTTTTTTAAGTGAATGTTTGATAAAAAGTTAGTTAAAAAAATTAAATTGCTTAAAATCATTCTCTGTGAGCCAAAAATTTATTCATGCTTTTGACGTGAATAGGGAACGAAATTTTGCAATAAATTGTCTCTTTATGCTAAGATAGCGGTAAAGTTTTTAAAACATATGGAGGAGAAAAAGTGGCAAAACGAACAAACCGTCAAATAGACATTTTACAGTTCATTTATGATACGCTGGAAAATAAAAAGTATCCACCAACTGTTCGTGAAATTGGTGAAGCAGTAGGCTTATCTTCTACTTCAACTGTACATGGTTATCTAGAGCGTTTAGATCAACAAGGATGTCTTTATCGCGATCCTGATAAACCACGTATTTTAGAAATCACACCAGTTGGATTGCAAAAGCTAGGAGTACAGCCTAATGAGATTCCATTGCTT
>JAIRNX010000148.1 GCA_031257815.1 Lactobacillales bacterium | reverse complement strand
TTTTTTTAAATTCCATGTAAACTACAATTGTTAAAATTTTACAAAAATTATATGTTTAAAGGTAATAATTTTACAAAAAAAGGAGGAAAACATGGAATCTTTACGTTCAATTTTATTTGATGTAGCAGGTTATCTAGGAGTTTCATCTAGAGTAGGTGAAAGAATTGTTAATGCAATTGATTGGGGAGGAACTGCATTTATGGTAGCCTCATTAATAAGTAGTTTGGCATCTGCAGGCTTACTTAGTGCTGCTTCAGTAGCTGTTGATGTCGTAATTTATAAAGTTAAAAGCTATTTAAGTAGAAATCTTAAAGCGCAAGCTATTGTATGGTGAACGTTTCTTAGAACCTGTTGACGATCGATCCCATAATAATAGCGAAATTTTCGGCACCAAGAGGTATATTCTGCTTAGAGCCTGTTAACGATCTTGCTATTGATGAAATTTTTGTTTAATTTTAGGCAATTTGCGGAAAAAAACGCAGAAATAGTGGTGCTATTTTGAGGATTTTTGACAAAAAAGTGTCAAAAATTAAACAAAAATTTCATCAATAGCAAGATCGTTAACAAGCTCTTAATCGTTAAAAATTCTCGATTTGAATTAATGCGTAACTAATTTTGCATTTTTTGTTTAGAATTGCATAAAAATTTTCCCAAAATTTCATCTAAAATAAGAGAGGCAAGTTGACAAACTCTTATTAGTTGTTCCAAAATGAAGTTTGATCATATAGAAATTCAGATTTTTCAAAGATAGTTTAAAATGATTTTTATCTATAACTCAAGGAAGTGAACAAAATGTGCGTCTCCCGCACCAATACTGTTAGTTTAATCATGACAATCATCCGTAATCATTTTAACCAAGAATTTTACACCACTGAGAAAGAAGTAGCGAAAAAATTAAATCTCCACCTTTCGAAAAAATGGCTATTTCCCATTATGCTTATCTATCAAAATGCGTTCTTTTTTCTTCTCTTAATTATTTTAGTAAAGATAAAAGACAGTGCGTTTTTTCTTCCTGTCTTTGCACTATGTACTCTTTTTAATTTCTTGTTGCCTCTTACTATGGGAAGGACCAATCGAGAAAAATTGGCAGAGAATCCTGCTTTTTTGTGTTTACAGCTTTCAGACTTTTCAGAAAATCAAGTCCAAAAAATCCTAGCTATTTCGGAATTAGCCAATTTTTGGATTCACGATTTTGGTTTTGAATTTATCAGCATGTGGTTGTTTATGATTAAGTTTAAATGGCTGGGAGTTTTTTATTCAATTCTTTGGATGATATACGTTTCTTGTGCGTTTCTTTATTCTTTACGTAAAAAAAATAATATTTACTTTCGGTCAAATTCGTTTATTTCTTATCTATTTGAAACTATTTTAACAGGTCTTTTTTCTTGTATGATTATTACCATAATTATCGCTCCAATTCATAAAATTTCCTTGGCTCAATTCGTCCACTCGACAAGCCTAAAAAAATTTTCGATGAATTATCTTTCTACAGTTTTGAAAAAAATGGTTATTTTATTACACTATCCATGGCTTTATATCACTATTTTGATAGCATTATTCTCATTGATAATCATAAACGTAATTGTTACCCACCAAAAAAAGGGTACAAAAAATTGTATAAATGCATTATTTCGTTGGTATCAACTTCTTAATAAAAGATTGTTCAAAAATAATATCTTTGTAAAAAGAGATTTGCAAATCATTCGCATGATTTTTGAAAAATTAGACATCAATTCTTATTTTTTATGCTTTCCTAGTGAACTTATTTTTATCATGTTTTTGTGTACCTTTTACTTGATGAAAAACGAAACGAGTTCGATGATTTTAATTTCTATTGACTTTCTTTTTTGGGTAGCGACATATAACTTTCTTTCAATCTTGATTCAGAAAATTCCGATTTTTCATCTTTCTAGTGAATTAAAAAATGTTGAATTAATCCATTTTTCTTCTTATACGTTAAAAGATTTAATTGTAAGCAAACATCTACTTCTTGCGCTTTTTGGACTTCCTTTTCTCTGCATTGCTCTGCTGACAAAATTAATATTGCTGTTATTTTATCATTTGCCAATTGTTGAATTTCTACTAGGTAGTATTAATAGTTTTCTTCTATTTGCAACGTGTTTATTTGTAAGTTTAAGGTGGACATTCGTATTACCAAAATTCACTTGGACAAATATTTTTATGATTCGTAATGATCAATTTGATACACAAATTATTCAGCAATTTACCACCATAATTTACAGAATCATCTTTTTGTTTTTAAGTTTCAGTTTTTCCTTTGTCAATATCACGAAAATTCATTACAGTACTTCTATGGTTAGTTGCTATTTTGTTTTGTCCTACTTAATTTTGTTTTTGTTATTTCTAATTTTTGTGTGGAGGAAAAACAATGAAATTGAGATTTTTGAATGATGAAATAAAATTTCAAAAACATATAATAATTCATGTCTGTTTGTTTGCGATTGGAATAATTGTCGGAATTTTAGCAAGTAAAACGGAAGGAAATATTGGTAAAATTCCATTTCTTTCAAGACCATTTCATGTTTACTTTTTTCATAATGTACTTTCATGTTTGATATTTATATTTTTGGGAGTTTTCACCTATGGATTGTTAACATGGCTTCCTTTACTGTATAATGCTTTTTTTCTAGGAGTGGCAATTCATCTTTTGTCATACCAAGCATCAATTGTAAAAATGATTTATCTATTTGCACATGGTTTGTTTGAAATTCCTGCCATATTTTTATCGATTTATTTAGGAAGATTTCTATCTTATTCTTGTTATCACCATTTAAAAAATCGAATTCTAAAGAAGAAAGAAGCAGGAAAAGACAAAAAATTTACCATTGCAATTATTTTATTTTTAACTATGAATATACTTCTTTTTATTGCTAGTATTATTGAATCCATTTCAAAATAGAAGCTAAATTGATTTACAGCCCTTTTTTGAATATCTTGAAAATGAATAATGAAAATGAGAGGAATGTAAAAATTGATAAAACTATCAAATTTAACGTATCAATACGGTGAAAATCTCATTTTTAACCGTGCTTCTATTTGTATAAATTCTAAAGAAATCATTTGGTTACAGGGAGATAATGGTTCTGGAAAAACGACCTTTTTTCGTCTTTTATCTGGATTAAAAAAAGTAACGAGTAACAATGAAGGAAGAATGGAAGGATTCATTGATGAGCAGCCAATCGTTCAGGAAAATTTAAAACATTTTATCACTTTTATTCCGGAAGTTCCTTACTTGTTTGATTATATTTCCGGTGCTGAAAATGTCAATTATTTAGTTAAGCTCTTTCATTTAGAAGATGATTACCCAAAAATTCAAAAAAATATTCAAGAATATGAAATTGAAAAAGCGCTAAATCAACAAGTGATTCACTACTCTCTTGGAATGAAAGCAAAACTATTTTTATCCGTATTATTAGCAAAGAAAACAACTCTCATTTTAATTGATGAATTGTTGGCGACAATCGATACAAGTGCGCAAATAAAAACTTTTTGTTTATTCAAAGAAATGATAACAAATCAAGACACCACCATTTTGTTTACTTCGCATACAGATCTTTGTTTTAGTCATGAAGCGAGCATTAAAAAAATGAAGATCAATCAACAAAAATTGGAGATGATTAAATGACAATTAGAAAGTACTGTGCTCTTTTCTGTTTAACTTTAAGCATTTTTTCAGTAGCGCTAAGCATTGTTATTCCTGTTATTAATAAAGAAATTGGGGTGATTCTTTTAAATCCCATTGGAATTGATTATCAAGGAATTTACTCTGTGGTTGGTTTAGTTATTGGTTTGACAGTTTATTTTTTAATAGCAAAAAAACTCGGGACCAAACAAGTTATGATTAATCGGTTAAAGTTACTATTATCTTTTTGTTTTATCCTCTCTTTACTTACACAAGTTATTGCCCATGTTTAAAGAACCTCCGCCAAACGCATGAAAATCTCCAAAGCCCCTAAGAACCTGTTAACTTGTCTCCGTAATTGCGAACTGCTTTAACGATTGACAAGCGCAGCTTGACAGAGTTTAGGCAGGACGTACCTACTCGGTGCGACTTTTCTGGTAGTTTTTTGCCTTTCTTTGTCAAAAAGCCTCGATTTAGCACCAACGCTTACGCTAACCTGCGTTTACGGTGATATAAAACTTCGTTTTCCTTTATCCATTACCTAAAAGCTGTGCTTTTAGCCTAAAAATGCACAAAAATTTCTCAAAAAGACCTGGCAGGTTTACAAGTTGTTTTGAGCTTGCTTGATTACAACTTGATAAACGCAATCCATCAATAGAGAGACAAGTTAACAGGTTCTAGGAGTCGCTTTGCTTTTTCTCTTGACACCAAATTGCCAAATGCAAGTTTCTGGCTCTCAAGCAAGCAAGTGCGCAATGGGTGATTTTTTTAATTACACACTTTACTTGACAAAGTCATCGACGATTGATATTTATCCAATTTGATAATTGTTTCATTATAATTTTGCTGAAATTTATTTGCTAGATCTTCATATCCGCACATTGATAAGGCGTTAATGGTATCTCGCATTATTTTTAATCCATCTTTCTTATTCTCTGCTATCAACAGATAACGCCCATATTCATAATCTAGAAAAATACTATCTCCAATGTGTTCCGGCAATCTAGTAGGTCTTAACACTAATGAGAAAACGGTTTTAAGAAAATATTCAACATAAGCTAAATGTCCTTCATCTAAACAATAATGAATAACATTATTCAATACCTGTATAAGACGATGCTTTTTCAAATTATTAACCATAAAAATGTTTTTATGATACTTAATAATATCTTTAGTAAATGAGCAAACCAAGTTAATATTTAATAAATGAGCAATCTGTCCAAATAATCTTACGTTAATATAATTCCATTCCTCTAGTCTATCCAAGTAGTCCGTAGCATTGATTATATCTGACTTTGCAATCGGACAATTTGAATCTAAATAATAAATATAATCTGAAAGCGATAAAATATGTAAATAATTTTCTTTATTAGTAAGTGAAGCCTTTTGTTTTTTTTCTAGCATATCCTGCAAAGCGGAAATATTTTTCTCATTAAAATATGTTTTTACTTGATCAAGAAAAGCTTCCAATCTATCTTCTGGATAACCACTAGCAGCCAATATAGCTTCATTAGATGGAAATTCTAATTTTTCAGATAAGTAAACCATCTGCTTTAAATTAGTAATTAATCCGTTTTCAATATTGGATAAAGTTCTTCTAGAACAAACACCTTTACATGCTTGTTCTTGAGTTAAACCTTTGTTTTCTCTTAAATTTTTAAAAAACTCTCCTAAATTAAATTGAAAATCGCTAAAGTTAAAACCATTATCCATAATATTTGCTCCTTTAAGTTTCATATATTTATAATTTTTTTATTGACACTTTCAGTTTATTATAAAAACAAAGGAAATTTTATTTATGGGAAAATACCTTCACATTTC
>JAIRNX010000113.1 GCA_031257815.1 Lactobacillales bacterium | reverse complement strand
CATCTCCAGCAACCCCACCAGTATGGAAAGTTCTCATGGTCAGCTGTGTTCCAGGCTCCCCAATTGATTGCGCAGCAATTGTTCCTACGGCTTCTCCAACTTCAACAGCATCTCCTGTTGCCAAGTTCATACCATAACAATGCTTACACACACCATGTTTTGTATTACATGTAAAGACGGAACGAATAGTTACTTCTTCAATCCCTAAAGCGACAATATCTACTGCAATATCTTCTGTAATAAGTTCATTAGCCGCAATTATAAGCTTGCCAGTTTGCGGATTAAATACTGATTTGCGTACATAGCGACCTATTAATCGTTCTTCTAATGTTTCGATAATCTCATTGCCATTGCGAATTGTTGAAATTACCAATCCGCGGTCTGTTCCACAATCATCCTCGCGAATAATTACATCTTGGGCCACATCAACTAAACGACGTGTCAAATATCCTGAATCAGCCGTTTTCAGTGCTGTATCAGTCATCCCTTTACGTGCACCGTGAGTTGAGAAGAACATTTCCAGTACCGAAAGACCTTCGCGGAAATTGGAAATAACTGGTAACTCCATAATGCGTCCATTTGGTGCTGCCATCAACCCCCGCATTCCGGCCAACTGTGTAAAGTTTGAAATGTTGCCACGCGCACCTGAATCACTCATCATAAAAATTGGATTATCTACTTCCAGAGTTTTCGTTAATTCTTTTTGCAATTTATCTTTTGCTAAATTCCACACATCAATAACACGATTATAGCGTTCTTCATCCGTAATCATTCCCCGACGAAACATTTTGCTAATCTTCTCCACTTGAATATGTGCTTTATCAACAGTAGCTTGTTTAGATTTAGGTACATTAATATCAGCAATTCCAACAGTTAAACCAGCACGTGTTGAATGATGATAGCCAAGATTTTTCATTTTATCTAACATCTCTGAAGTTCTGGTTAAATGAAAACGTTTAAACACTTCACCGATAATATTTCCAAGCATCTTTTTCTTAAATGACTCAACTAATTCTTGTTTTTTAAGATGAGCAGATACATCAACTGTAGGCTCGATTAAATATTTATCTGGTATTTGATCTGTTAAATTTTCCATAGTTGGCTCATTTAAATAGAAAAACTCTGGCGGCATAATCTCATTAAAGATAATTTTACCAATCGTTGTCACTAACAGCTTACCTTTTTGCTCCTTTGTCCAAGGTTTGTTTAATGAATTTGTAGCAATTGCTACTCTGGTATGTAAGTGAGCATAACCATTGCGCCACGCTAAGATCGCTTCATTTACATCACGAAAGATCATGCCTTCTCCTTCGCGATTTGCCTCTTCCATAGTTAAATAGTAATTCCCCAAAACCATATCTTGAGAAGGTGTTACCACAGGTTTTCCATCTTTAGGATTTAAAATATGATCTGCTGCTAACATCAAAATTCTTGCTTCAGCTTGCGCTTCTTCAGATAAAGGCACGTGAACGGCCATTTGATCTCCATCAAAATCGGCGTTATACGCTTCACATACAAGCGGATGTAAACGAATAGCACGCCCTTCAATCAAAACAGGCTCAAAGGCTTGAATTCCCAGACGATGAAGCGTTGGTGCTCGGTTTAAAAGCACTGGATGTTCCTTAATAACATCTTCCAAAACATCCCAAACAAGATCATCTTGATGATCAATCATACGCTTAGCCGTTTTAATATTTTGCGAAAAATTATTTTTAACTAACGCACGCATTACAAAAGGTTTAAACAGCTCAATCGCCATTTCTCTTGGTAAACCACATTGATACATTTTCAAACTTGGTCCCACAACGATTACTGAACGACCAGAATAATCCACCCGTTTACCAAGCAAGTTTTGACGAAAACGTCCTTGCTTTCCTTTTAACATATGCGAAAGAGATTTAAGCGGACGATTTCCCGGACCTGCAACAGGACGTCCACGACGACCATTATCAATCAATGCATCCACTGCTTCTTGTAACATTCGTTTTTCATTTTGAACAATAATATTTGGCGCATTTAAATCAAGTAAACGTTTTAAACGATTATTCCGATTAATAACCCGACGATATAAATCATTTAAATCAGAAGTTGCAAAACGCCCTCCTTCTAATTGCACCATAGGTCTTAAATCTGGTGGGATTATCGGCAAAACATCCATCACCATCCACGAAGGTTTATTGCCCGATTTGCGAAAAGCATTCAAAATATCAAGCCTTCGAATTGTACGACCCCTTTTTTGTCCGGAGATTACTTTTAATTCTTCCTTAAGTTCAGCTACCTCTTTTTCTAGATCTACTTGTTCCAGCAATTTTTTAACTGCTTCAGCTCCGATTTGCGCCTGAAACTTCTGTCCATACTGCACTCGTTTTTCACGATACTCTCGTTCAGTTAATAACTGATTACGCTCAAGGGAGGTATTTCCCGGATCAATCACTATATAAGAGGCAAAGTAAATGATTTCTTCTAATGAACGCGGACTCATATCTAAAATTAAGCCCATTCGTGAAGGGATCCCTTTAAAATACCAAATATGAGATACAGAAGCTGCCAGCTCAATGTGCCCCATGCGCTCACGGCGCACCTTTGATCGTGTTACCTCAACACCGCAACGATCACAAACAACACCTTTATAGCGAATGCGTTTATATTTCCCGCAAGCACATTCCCAGTCTTTAACTGGACCGAAAATACGCTCATCAAATAATCCTTCGCGCTCAGGTTTTAAAGTACGATAATTAATTGTTTCAGGCTTTTTTACTTCCCCAAAAGACAAACTACGAACTTTTTCTGGTGAAGCAAGACCAATTTGCATACTTTCAAATTTATTTACATCAATCAAAAAGCTTCCTCCTTACTCATTTGGGGTAAAATCATCTAACTTTTCCATCATGCTTTCTTTATCTATAACCTTTAGTTGCTTTTTTTCTTCACTTTTAGGAGCTTCATTATTAAAAATATCCTCTTGTTTTTTTTCTGATTCTTTAGCTTTTTCATCTTCTTTGTTCTTTTTATTCGCTTCTTCTACCGCTCTTTTGGCTGCATATTTCTTAGCATATTTTTCTAAAGCATCTTCAACTATAAAGCTATCATTATCTAAATCATGCAGTTCTATTTCTTTATTTTTCTCATCTAAAACACGCATGTCTAAATTTAAGGATTGAAGTTCTTTCACTAAAACACGGAAAGACTCTGGAACTCCTGGTTTTGGAATTTGTTCACCCTTAATAATTTTTTCATAAGTATGAACACGTCCTGATATATCATCTGATTTGTAGGTTAAGATTTCTTGTAAGATATAAGTAGCACCATACGCTTCTAAAGCCCAAACTTCCATTTCTCCAAAACGTTGTCCACCAAATTGCGCTTTACCACCTAATGGTTGTTGTGTTACTAATGAGTAAGGACCAATTGATCTAGCATGCAGTTTATCGTCAACCATATGATGAAGCTTGATCATATACATGATCCCAACGGAAACTCGCGTATCAAAGGCTTCACCAGTACGCCCATCATAAAGCACTGTTTTATCATCAGATGCCAAACCTGCTTCTTTTACAGTGCTCCAAATGTCTTCATCTTGTGCACCATCAAACACTGGTGTTGCTATATGGATGCCTAGCGTATGCGCAGCCATTCCCAAATGCAGTTCCAATACCTGACCAATGTTCATCCGCGAAGGCACCCCTAGTGGATTTAACATAATATCAATTGGTGTGCCATCAGGTAAGTAAGGCATATCTTCAATTGGAAGAATTTTAGAGACAACACCTTTATTACCGTGACGACCAGCCATCTTGTCCCCAATACTAATCTTACGTTTTTGCACAATATGTACACGTACTAAAACGTTAACTCCAGGAGGCAGCTCGTCCCCTGATGCACGTGTAAAGACGGCAACATCATGAACAATACCATCTGCTCCATGCGGAACACGAAGTGAAGTATCACGAACTTCACGAGCTTTTTCGCCAAAAATGGCGTGCAATAAACGCTCTTCTGCTGAAAGTTCAGTCACTCCTTTAGGTGTAACTTTCCCAACTAATAAATCGCCTTCTTTAACCTCAGCACCTACATGAATAACTCCATCATAATCCAGATTTTTTAAAGCATCTTCGCCAACATTGGGAATCTCACGAGTGATTTCTTCTGGTCCAAGTTTTGTATCACGAGCTTCAGACTTGTATTCTTCGATATGAACAGAAGTATATACATCGTCTTTTACCAGACGCTCACTCATAATGATCGCATCTTCATAGTTGTAACCTTCCCAAGTCATATAAGCAACTAATGGATTTTGTCCGAGTGCTAACTCTCCTTTTTCCATGGATGGCCCATCGGCAATAATATTTCCTACTTCGACTTTTTCACCAATTTCCACCAATGTTCGCTGGTTATATGAGTTGCCTGAGTTAGAACGTCGAAATTTCATTACATCATACTTATCTAAAGTATTATCTTCACGACGAATACGAACCTCATCAGCATCAGCATACTCTACGACACCATTATGCCTTGCAATTAAAGCTGCTCCAGAATCATGAGCTGCTTGATATTCCATTCCTGTTCCCACAAGGGGCGCATGCGGATTAATCAAAGGCACTGCTTGACGTTGCATGTTTGCTCCCATTAATGCACGGTTAGAGTCATCATTTTCCAAAAAAGGAATACATGCTGTTGCTACTGCCACCACCTGCTTAGGTGAAACATCCATATAGTCAATCTTGTTAGCAGGAATTTCTTGATTTTTTGATGCATGACGTGCCATTACTAACTCATGAACAAATAAACCGTCGTCATTTAAAGGTGAATTAGCTTGCGCTACCGTATAATTATCCTCTTCGTCAGCTGTTAACCAATCAATTTGATCTGTCACTTTGCCTGTTGACCAATCAACCCTACGATAAGGCGTTTCAATAAAACCATATTTATTAACCCTTGCATAAGAAGAAAGGGAATTGATCAAACCAATATTAGGCCCTTCAGGCGTTTCAATCGGGCACATACGTCCATAATGCGAGTAGTGCACATCCCGCACTTCATATCCAGCACGATCCCGTGTTAAACCGCCAGGGCCAAGAGCTGACAGTCGACGCTTGTGCGCTAACTCAGATAAGGGATTATGTTGATCCATAAATTGCGACAGCTGAGACGAACCAAAAAACTCTTTCATCGCTGCAACAACTGGTCGAATATTAATCAATTGTTGGGGAGTCACCGTTTCAATATCTTGAATTGACATCCGTTCATGAACGACACGCTCCATTCGCGCTAAACCAACACGAAATTGATTTAACAAAAGTTCGCCCACTGAACGAATACGTCGATTTCCCAAATGATCAATATCATCAGCTCGGCCAATTCCTTCCATTAAGTTTAAAAAGTAGCCAATGGATGATAAAACATCAGCAGGGATAAGAGAGAGCACATCGTCTTTCGGATAAGCATTACCAATCACGTTAACTACGCGATCTGGATTTTTGGGCGAATAAACCTTAAATATTTGAATTTTTACAGGATCTACGACAACAGCGTCGTCACTTGGATAAAGCGTCACTGTATTTAAACCATTATCAATAGCTTCTCGCAGCTTAGTCATTACTTCATTTGTTAGAACTGTTCCCTCTTCGGCTAAAATCTTGCCTGTCTTTTCATCTATCAGTGTTTCAGCTAAAGTTAAATTAAGTAAGCGAATCTTTAGATCAAGCTTTTTGTTTATCTTATAACGGCCCACACCTGCCAAATCATACCGCTTTGGATCAAAGAAACGAGCGTTTAGTAAATTACGTGAACTATCTACTGTCTTAGGTTCTCCTGGACGCAAACGATCATAAATGTCTTTTAAGGCTTCTTCTACACGAGAATCGCTAGCATTTTTATGCAAATCTTTTTCAAGCGTATTATTTAGAAAATCAGAATCACCAAAAATTTCTAAGATATCATCATCTGAACCAAAACCTAAAGCGCGCACTAAAACACTAGTTAAAATTTTTCGTGTGCGATCGATTCTAACATAAGCAATATTTTTGGAATCAGTTTCCATTTCTAGCCAAGCACCGCGATTTGGGATTACCGTCGAACCAAAAGCAATTTTTCCATTTTTAGCAACTTTTTCATGGAAATAAACGCCAGGGGAGCGAACCAATTGTGACACCACAACCCGTTCAGCTCCATTAATGATAAAAGTTCCCATCTCTGTCATTAATGGAAAGTTCCCAAAGAAAACTTCTTGCTCCTTTACCTCACCTGTTTCTTTATTAAGTAAACGCAACTTAACATGTAAAGGCGCTGAATAATTAGTATCATGAGCTCTGGCTTCTTCAACGGTATACTTAAGTTCCTTGAAATCATAATTAACAAAATCTAATAATAAATTATCGTTAAAATCATTAATAGGTAAAATATCTTCAAAAAGTTCTCGAAGGCCATCGTTAACAAACCAACGAAAGAGTTTTTCTGAATTTCTATTAAGTCTGGTATCTCTAGTACTTCTCTAATTCGGGCAAAACTACGACGCTCACGATGTTTACCATACTTCACTACATGGCTAGACAAAATGTTCACTCTCCCTTGAATGTTACCGAAATATTAAATTTTTGTTACAATTTAATATTTCGATGTTTTTAGGCAACAAAAAACAAAAGAAGAAATTTCAAGTAGCCTCTCTCCTTTTGTTCCTTACTTAAAAGCAAGTGCGGACAATATTTCGCGAAATGCTTATTTATAGCTATTGATTACCGAAAGAATATCAAAAAAAAAAACATTCGTCAAATTAAAGCAGTTTGCAAAAAGGTTAATTCACTATTAAGATTTATAAAACCAGACCAAAGGAAGTAGTCTCATGTTCAAACCAATATCATTAGATCGTTAACAGGCTCTAAGTAACGCTTTGACATTTGATTGACCTTCCTTTTCTTTGAGGCATTATAATCTCTTGGAAAAGTTGTCTCAAGTTACATACTACATCCACATATTGCATTTAGAATAAAAAAGACAAAAGATATTGCACTAACAACTAGTAAAGCTTTTCGATCTTTTGTTTGAGCATAGAATAAAAGAAGCAAGCACACTGTAGACATTAGTGAAAAACTAAAACTTGCTGAGAATAAAGATATTTTTAAAAGTAAAGTGCATATTATAAAGATCAGTCCTGTCAGTAAACTTGAAAAAACAATAGAAGCAAAAATTTTGGATATTGATTTTTCTGATTGACCAAATAATTTTAAAATTGTTTGATAGATTGAATTTTGCACTGCTAAAACAATGAAATTAAAAATTATCAACAGAGCAATTGTTAACATAACGATTTGGTTTACGTTCATTTTATGCTTATATGCAATGTTTTCCAAAAATAAATGAAAACGTTGATCATTTATTTGTACAATAAAAATACTAACTTGAACTCCCACATAAGAAAAAGCCATTATAAGTTTGATAAAGAAATTTTTCATATTTTTATCCATCTTAGCAACCATCTTTCATTCAATTTTATTTTTTGTTAGGCGGATCTTTTTATAATTTTTAAAATAGTGCTCCATTTTTTGATGAGAAACGATAATTTTTGGACATTGTTTATTTTGTAATTCAGAAACGATATGTTGCATACTTTCTACATCAATACCAGAAAAAGTTTCATCTAAAATAATAAGTCCCCAAGCAATATCAGAATACAATAAAGAAAGACCTACTTTTAATTTCATTCCTAATGAGGCTTTAATGTATTTTTCTAGCAATTCTTCTTCTGTAAATAAAGTTTTTTTAATTTTTTTTATGTGTGAATCTGTTAATTTTGTATCAAACATCCAGTATAAAAGAGAGATATTTTCCATAATTGATAAATCTGAAGAACCTACTCCAGTAGATTCTAGAAATAAAATTTTATCTATAGATTTTTCAGATTTTTCTACTAAACCTTCTACAGGATTTTTTAATCCGGCAATTATTTTCATTAAGGTTGATTTACCTGAACCATTTCGACCTTCAAGTAAGTAAAAATTATTTTCAAAATTAATTGTTATATTTGAAAATAGTTGCTTATTGTCATAAGAAAATGATAAATTTTTAACTTTTATCATATTTAACTCCTCCATTCACATCCTTCTATCAAAGCAGCAATAAACAATAAAAATAGTGAAAAAAGATAAAATTTTTGATTATCTCTAAAATATTTTGTAATAAAAAGAATTTTCTTTTTCTGCATCCACCATTGATAGAAAAATTTCAGTGAAAGAAATTGATAGAGCAAAATATTTGGTAGCTCGATTAATCCGTGTGGTAAAAGATGTCGAACTGTTTGAATAATTCCAAAATCAGCAATAGACTGACTTATCAAAAATGAGAGAACAAGGTCATCTTTAAAAATTAATAGTGGCGCTACCGGAAAAAAGAGATATTGCATATAATTTACAAGATTATGGTATAAAATTTCTAAGAAATAGCTAAATCCTTTTTCAGGGAAATGGACGAGTTTTCCTGATGCTAAAACGAATTGTCCTTTGATAAGAAAGAGAATAGTAGCGAAAAAGAGTAGAATCGAAAGAAAGCTAAAGAGCAAATACTGTTTTATTTTTATATTTTTTATCATAGTCTTTTTACTCCCACTAATAAAGCAATGACCGTAGACATAATCATAGCAGGAATTAATACGCGAACATATGATTTGACTTTTATATGTTCATATAATTCTTTTTCTTCTAGCCAAAAGTAATAATAGGTTATAATGCTGACAAAAAGGCATTCAATTATAGAAAAAATTAGCATTTTCCAAGTAGTTCCTAGGTGTAAATAATTGATGATAATGATAGTCAAAAAAATAAATCTTGATATATCCCAATAAGTCGAAAACATTAAGCGTTTATGGAAGGGAAGTTTCGCGCTTTTAAAAAGGATAATGCGTTCTGTGATGTTTTCAAAATTTTCAATATGTTTATCTATCATGAATTCAAATTGAAAAAGTGTTAAAAATAAGAAAGATTCACTGAGAATAAATGTTTTTGTGAATTTTCCAAAAATAAACAAAAATATTAGAGTTGGAAGTACGAAAATAAAAAATTTTGAATTTAAATTTGTAAAGAGAATTTTATTCAAGAAAATTCTAAAAAGATTGGTTGATCTTAACCAGTCTTCAAAACGATAAAGAAAAGAAAAACAATGCAAGTATTTTGTATTTTTATGATCCTGTTTATCGGTAAAATATAAAGTAAATAATTCCAGCATAAATATAGTTATTAATAAAGTAGTTGATTTTGTTACAAAATTTAGAAATAAAAAAAGAATAGTTCCACCATATAGTAAACGATTTTTAGTACTAACAAATATTTCTGAAATAATTGAAATCAAATTAATAAGAAAAAAATTAATAGTTAAAAAGAAAAAATTAAGATCTTTTAAGCATAATGAACTGATGGATAAAATAAAAATATAGCAAAAACCACTGAGTAAAACGGGATTTTTAGACAGAAATAGATAAAATAAAAAACGCCTGGCAATTTTTTTATTTGTTTTAAAGATATTTACTTTTTCTAAAGCATAAATTCTCTCGATTAGCGGCACATTCCAACGGAAGATAAAAAAAATAATATTAAAAAGCAAAATAACGTTTCTAAAATAAAGTGTAATTACTGAGGTAGCAGCAACCAGCAACAAAGTTGCTGGCAAATAACCTAAGACAACTATTTTGTAAGGAACATGAAAAATTTCTGAATATCTGTTAGTCAGTATTTTAAACATAAATGCCTTTCTATTTAAATATTACTACCACGCTGCCGCAGCTCTTTTCCCTACTTTTTTGGCTAGTTTTTTAGCTGCAAGTACCATCCCTCCGCTTATTGCACCTGCTCCAGTTACAATAGCAATTAATGAAAGAATTGTCATAACATTATCTGCTGCATCAATGATATCTATTGCTTTTAGAGCGGCACTTTCGGCAATTCCTAAATTGGCTGCTAAATAAGGAGAAAAGCTAATGATTGGAAATATCCCAATGTAAAAAAACAAAATTAAAACCTTTTTCTTCATAATCTAACTCCCTCATTTCATAAAACATTTTTAAACTCCAATTTTATTTTGTGGTTGTAATATATTAAGCCTGTTCCAAAACTTTTTTTACAGATTTTTTTATCCCAAATTTCAACATAAAATCTTTCCTCCTTTTCAAACAATCGATTATCCATACTTTTCTTGTTTTGGTACATGACTGTTGTTCAAATTTTTATCGCAAACCATCTTGATTTTTTTTTTAATTAGTCGTAACACAAACAACCCACCAAACTCCCTTTTTGTCAAGGTGCGTTTGCTCGGCTAGAAAAACATCCTCTATTAATAATTATTATATATGCTGGTCTCTGGTCTCTGGTCTCTGGTCTCTGGTCTCTGGTCTCTGGTCTCTGGTCTCTGGTCTCTGGTCATTATGCACACCCTCTTTCTCATTTGTCAAATTATTTGATCTACCAACACCGTAAAAATATCATAACTAAAAATAATTTTCAAACAAAAATATATCTCTAACTGCAATTAGGAAAATAAAAAAGCCAAAGTCAGTAATCATTTACGCAGGGGAGTTTTTCGCAATTTTTGCTTTTTTGCACTTATATTCGAAAGCACCACCAGATATTAAGAAAAATCTTGATAGAGTGTTGGCGATGGTTTAAATAGCTACTTTATTTACTTTCCGAATTGCAGATATCTCTATGTATCAATATTCATAAGTTGCCCCTTCAATATCTCATCAACTGCTAATTCTTGCGCGCTCCTGCTTGTGTTTGCACATTTTCGAAAAGATAATTTTTCTCACATCTGCAAAGTTTAAAATTAATTCGGCAATTTCAACTAATTGGCTATAACGATTGAATTTGATTGTTTCATTTTCTGCGTTGACAAAAGTATTTTCAAAGTATGCATCGATTGGTTTTTGCAAACTAATTAGTTCTTTATAAATTTCCTCTGCTTGTGCAGCATTGATATTTTTGTAAACGGTTTTAAAAACCTTATATAGTTGTTTTTCTTCATTATTTTCAAATAAGGCTGGATCTACTTGAACTATTTTTTCTGCTTTTTGTGCTAGATTAATAACTCGTGTTAAACTTTCCATCACCGATTTAAAATTCTCATCCTTCACGTGTTTTTGCAAGGTATTCGCTACATTAATTAAACTTGTAATTTCCGTTGAATGTCCACCAAGGGTTGCTTCAATTAAGTCATAACGAATTCCTTTTTGTTGTAAAACTTTCTTCATTCGCGCTTTGATAAAATCAAGTACTTCTCCTTTAACAAGATACTTGAATGTTTTCTTATTCACTGCTGCAAAAATTGTTTCCTGCAAATCAGCAAAGGAGAAACTCCACCTGCGCTCCTTAATAATACGAATTATGCCTAAAGCGCTGCGACGTAAAGCATAAGGATCGTTTGAGCCAGAAGGGATCAATCCGACAGAGAAGAAACTATAAAGCGTTTCGATTTTATCAGCAAGAGCTAGAATGGCCCCAATATCAGACTTTGGTAAAGGGTCATTTAAACCAGCGGGTAAGTAGTGTTCACGAATCGCTTGCCCTACAGCTTTGCCTTCACCTGCTAAAACAGCATATTTTTCACCCATTATCCCTTGTAATTCAGGAAATTCGCCGACCATATTTGTTAGTAGATCAAACTTATAAATTTCAGCTGCACGTAGTAAATTCTTTTTTTCACTGATAGGAATTGCCAATTTTTCGGCCAAAATTTTGGCAATAATTTTTGTGCGCTGCATATGTTCAGCTAATGTTCCGATTTTTTCATGAAATGTGATTCGCGTTAATTTCTCCGTCAAATCAGCAATTTTAAGTTTTTGATCTTCCTCCCAGAAAAATTTTGCATCTTCTAGGCGAGCAACTAAAACCTTTTGATTACCTTTAATAACATTTTTCAGATGTTCTGCGCGACCGTTACGCACAGAAATAAAATGTGGACTTAATTGTCCATCAGCATCTCTGACATAAAAGAAGCGTTGATGCTCTTTCATTGAAGTAATCAGTACCTTTTCAGGCACAGCCAAATATTTTTCAGCAAATTCGCCTACAAAGGCTGTTGGATACTCCACCAAATTAACTACTTCTATCAGCAAATCTTCATCTAAATCAATTATCCAATTATTTTGATGCGCGATTTTTTGAATCTGATCAATAATCATTGTCTTTCGTTTAGCAACGTCAGCCACCACATCTGTCTTTGCTAAACGTGTTAAATACTCAGCTGGATGAGCAAAAGTTACTTCTTTATCTAATAAACGATGAGATCGCGAAAAATTACCTGTTTGAATATCTAAAACCCTAAAAGGAATAATCTCTTCATCAAGCATCGCCACAAGCCAATGAATTGGACGAATATACTGAAAATCATAATCAGCCCATCGCATTGATACAGGAAAAGTTAAATTCATAATCACATCTTTTAGTCCTGTTAATACTTCAAAAGATGGTAGTCCTTTAACAAATTTGGTGACATAAAGATATTCTACACCTTTGATCTCTTTAAAAAAGATATCATCTGTGCTAAGACCTTGAGAGCGTACAAAACCATCAGCTACTTTTGTCCAATTTTGCTTTTTATCTAAAGCGATTTTTTTGGCCGGCCCTTTGATTTCTTTTTTGATATCTTCTTGCTTATCTGCTACATCAAAAACGCGTACAGCTAAGCGACGTGGAGTTGAGAAGGCCTCAATTTTTTTAAACGATAAACGGTTTTCTTTTAAAAACTGCGCCGCTTTTTCTTTGAGTTGCTCCATTGCAGGAAGAACGATATGAGCCGGCATTTCTTCTAAACCGATTTCTAATAACATATCCTTTGCCATTCAAGTCACCTCCAGATTGTTTAACAATGGATAACCTAATCTTTTTCGCTCTTCAACAAAAATCTTAGCTACCGATTTAGCCATATTGCGAATTCGTGCTAAAAATTTTGCTCTTTCCGTTACAGAAATTGCACCTCTGGCATCCAGTAAGTTAAAAGTATGAGAACATTTTAAAATATAATCATATGCCGGATGAACCAGATTTTCGGCAACACAGCGTTTTGCTTCTTTTTCAAAATGTTCAAAATTGCTCAATAGTAGCTTTTGATCAGATAACTCAAAAGAATATTTTGAATGCTCGTATTCAGGCTGTTTAAAAATTTCGCCATATTTTACATCACGCGACCATCTTAAATCATAAACCGAGTCTACTTCTTGGATATAAGAAGCAAGTCGCTCAAGTCCGTAAGTTAACTCAGCTGTAACTGGCTTAACGCTAAGTCCTCCAACTTGCTGGAAATAAGTAAACTGAGTAATCTCCATACCATCTAGCCAAACTTCCCAGCCAAGACCAGCACAGCCCATCGAAGGATTTTCCCAATTATCCTCTACAAAACGAATATCATGCTCATTTGCAACAATACCCAATAAATTTAAACTTTCTAAATATAAGTCTTGAATATTTTCAGGAGAGGGTTTCATCACCACCTGAAACTGATGATGTTGATACAAACGATTAGGATTTTCGCCGTACCGTCCATCTGCTGGACGTCTGCTAGGCTCTACATAACAAGCATTCCACGGCTCTGGACCGATAGCTCGTAAAAAAGTATATGGGCTCATTGTTCCCGCACCTTTTTCCGTATCATAAGCTTGCATTACTAAACAACCTTGACTCGACCAAAAATTTTGCAATGTTAAAATTATCTCTTGAACACTTAGGCCTTTTGACATCACACTATTCCCTTCTAAGAACCTGTTAACGATCTCCATAATGGAGATCGTTAACAGGTTCTTATTATCAATGATAAAGTTACTCCTCTTTTTCATTGCAATTTTGCTATTTTTGTTTAGAATAAACTCTCGCTTAAGGATTGTCAAAAATCATTTTTAATTGTACATTAAATATGTCATTGCTCAGTGAAAATGTCCCGACCATTGTTCAGTGAACAATGACACCCAAAATAATAAGCGATGAAAAATTACTTGTTATTAAATATGATGTTTGCTAGTATATTCCTGTATTTTACTGAAATTGAATGATAAAAATCGAGATATTAATGAAATTAATGAAGGAGAAATGATGGCATGAATACTCTAGGTATAGGAATTGGTTTGTTAATCGGGTTGTCAGTTATTGGTGCAGCGATTGGAAATGCAATTGTGGTCATGACCACAATGAAGAGTATAGCTCGTCAGCCAGAATTATCAGGGAAATTAAATACAATGATGTTTATTGGACTAGGATTTATTGACGGCGTAGCTATGATTGCAATTATTCTTTTTGGATTAATGTTGTTTTCTAGATTACATTAATTTTTATAAATACAAATCTAGGAACCTGTTAACTTGTCTCTTTATTGATGAACCCCGTTTATCAAGCAAACTCAAAACAATTTGTAAACCTGCCAGGTCTTTTTGAGAAATTTCTGTGCATTTCTAAGCTAAAAGTACAGCTTTCAGATTCTTAGATTCTCAAAAAAATAAAAATGGAACGTTTTGCTTTTGCCGAATGATTCATGCTTATTTTGTTTCAATAAATTATTATCTTTATTAATTTTCATGAGGAATAGAGATCTCAACTAAACCATTTGTTTTTGAGATTATAATATCTTTTTCATTATATGTAAAATTTTTCATTTTACGTTTGAAAAATTTTTTCACAACTTTTATTTCATCATTGCTAACGCTACGTTTTTTATTTGTTAGCACAATTTCATTATGGGAAGGCGCTTCTGTATAAATAACAATAGTGTTGCCTAAAGAGTAAATTTCTACCAATTGCGCATCAGTGCTCTCAAGTTGATTAAGTACTAAGCGAGGATGATCGCTTGTTATATTTATTAATTTCATTCTAAAATCCTTTCGCTTTATTTTTTAAAACGCTTCTCTTTTAGAGCCTGTTAACGATCTCTCTATTGATGAATTTTTTGAGAAATTTTTGTGCATTTTTAGGAAAAAAACGTAGAAATAGTGGTGCTATTTCGAGGCTTTTTGACAACAAAAGGTACAAAATTTCCAAAAAAGGCGCAATTATGGAGATCG
>JAIRNX010000101.1 GCA_031257815.1 Lactobacillales bacterium | reverse complement strand
AAAGGAATAGATAAAGTTAGAAATAAATTTTTTACTGATTAGTTTTTGAGGAGATCAGAATTGAATAAGGACGTTATTTATTTTTTTGTAGGAATTAAAGGCTCAGGGATGAGCGCTTTAGCTTTAGTGTTAAAGCAGATGGGATTTCAAGTAGCAGGAAGTGATGTAGAAAAATATTTCTTTACGCAGCATGGTTTAGAAGAGGCTGGCATAAAGATTTTTCCATTTAGTATGGACAATATCAAGCCTAATATGGAAATTATTTTGGGTAATTCATTTAAAGATGATCATGAAGAAGTTGTGCGAGCAAAAAAGTTGGGTTTAAAAGTAACACGTTCTCATCATTTTTTAGGAAAGCTTATCGAGTCTTATGTCAGCATTGGCGTGGCTGGTGCTCATGGTAAGACTTCAACTACAGGTTTGCTTGCTCATGTTTTTAGTGGCTTAGAGCCAACAAGTTTTTTAATTGGGGATGGAACAGGTATTGGTAATTCTCAAGCTAAGTATTTTGTTTTTGAAGCTGATGAATATGAACGCCATTTTTTAGCTTATCATCCGGATTATACGATTATTACCAATGTTGATTTTGATCATCCAGATTATTATCATTCGCCAGAAGATTTTTTTGCTGCTTTTAAGGATATGGCAAGACAAGTAAAAAAAGGGATTTTTGCATACGGGGAGGATCCTTATTTACGTAAGCTTAAGGTTGATGTACCTTGTTTTTATTATGGCGTAGCCGAGGATAATGATTTTATTGTTCGTGATATTTCTCGTACAACGAAAGGCTCTTCGTTTGCTGCTTATTTTCATAATGAATTGCTTGGTCATTTTCAGATGCCAACATATGGGTATCATAATATTATGAATGCTCTAGCGGCAATAGCAGTTTCTTTTCAGCTTGGTTTGGATAAATTAAAAATTGCAGAGTTGATTTCAGCTTTTAAAGGTGTTAAGCGGCGTTTTAGTGAAAAAGTAGTAGATGGAACGGTGATTATTGATGATTTTGCTCATCATCCAACAGAGATTAAGGCAACATTGGACGCTGCCAGGCAAAAATATCCAGAGAAAAAAATTATTGCTGTTTTTCAACCGCATACGTATTCGCGAACAATTGCTTTATTAGATGAGTTTGCTAGAAGTTTAGATTTGGCTGATTATGTTTTTTTAGCTGATATTTATGGATCGGCTAGGGAAAAAAGTGGTGCAGTGTCAATTGAAGATTTAAAAGCAAAATTAACAAAAGAGAGTGCAATTATTTCTGAAGATAATATTTTTGTTTTGCTTAAACATCGTACGGAAGTTTTTGTTTTTATGGGCGCAGGCGATATTCAAAAATTTGAGCAAGCATTTGAAAAATTATTATAAGCGAAGTGAAAAGAAGAGTGTAAGGAATGAAGTTATCAACCGAAGATTTTGATTTTCAACTTCCTGAAAAATTAATTGCCCAGACTCCTTTAGCAAAGCGTGATTCTTCAAGATTATTGGTGGTAAATCGACAGACCAAAATGTTAACAGATAAGTATTTTCAGGATATCGTTGATGAATTAGATGATGACGATGTTCTTGCTATAAATAACACTCGTGTTTTGCCAGCTCGTTTATATGGAGTTAAGCCTGAAACAGGAGGGCATCTTGAAGTTTTATTGTTAAATAATACTGATGGAGATCAATGGGAAGTTTTGCTTAAGCCCGCTAAACGTGCGCAAGTTGGAACAATAGTTTCTTTTGGAGACGGTTGTTTAAAGGCTATTGTAAAAAAAGAATTAGAGCATGGTGGAAAAATTGTTGAGTTTAGCTATCAAGGAATTTTTTTGGAGGTTTTGGAGACTTTGGGCGAGATGCCTTTGCCGCCTTATATACATAAAAAATTGCAAGATAAAGAGCGCTATCAAACAGTGTATGCTAAAGATCCTAAAAGTGCGGCAGCCCCTACGGCTGGACTTCATTTTACCAAAGAATTGCTAAATGAAATTAAACAAAAAGGTGTAAAACTAGTTGAATTGACTTTGCATGTTGGACTGGGAACTTTTCGTCCAGTAGTGTAAACGATGTTAAGAATCATAAAATGCATAGTGAGTTTTATTCTTTAAGCAAAGAGGCGGCCGATATTTTAAATGATGCTCGAGCAAAGGGTGGCAGAGTTACCGCGGTGGGAACGACCTCTGTGCGAACGCTTGAGACGATTGCGCAGAAATTTAATGGAGCGATTGAAGCAGACTCTGGCTGGACGGATATTTTTATCTATTCAGGGTTTAAATTTCAAATTGTTGATGCTTTGATTACTAATTTTCATTTGCCAAAGTCGACTTTGGTTATGCTTGTTTCGGCTTTTGCTGAGCGTGAGCTGATTTTAGAGGCATATAAGCATGCTATAGAAAAAGAGTATCGTTTTTTTAGTTTTGGTGACGCGATGTTTGTAAAATAATCGTAACATTTTGTAATAAAAAAGGTGTTTTATTCTAAAAAGAGAAATGCTAGCATAAGTGAAAAGAGAATTTTAAATAGAGATCGTTAACAGATTCTAAAATGTAGGAGGAAATGTCTAGATGGAGATCCGCAAAGGAGATTTTCAGTGTGTTAAATGGGATGATTCAATAAAATTTCTTCGTGTTGTTAAGAATAAAAAGCAACATAAATTCAATGTTCATGCCTTTACTACCGCGTTCCATAAAGAATTAGTAGAAAAAAATAGTGCAAGTGCTTTTTTTGTTTATTATGGCTTAGCCGGACTTTGTGCCGTAGCAATTGTTTTAGGTGTTTTTGAATTCACGGAAAAGACTTTAAACTGGACAGAAAGCTTATTACCATATTTAGGGGTAGGATCTTTGGCTATTTTATCGAGCTTTTTACTATCTCGTTTGGTTATCAAATTTGTTTCGTTTATTTTAAATTTAATTGTGCATAAGTCTAAAAAGAAAGTAGTAGCAAGTAACTCTAAAAGAGCGGTTGATTTTATTAAAATTAATCGTCCAGAAAGAACACCTTTTCCCGAAGAGTTGGATCAAAAAATGGCATAAATCATAAAAAAGGAAGTTTGGGTTGTTCAAGCTTCGTTTTTTTATTTTCAGAACTGATATATTGGTGAAGACTTCTGCTTAGAACCTGTTAACGATCTCGGAGTGATGAATGATTTTGGCTATTTTCCCGTATTTTTTCGTTAAAAAGCCTCGATTTAGCACCACTAAACCTGCGTTTACGGTGATAGAAAACTTCGTTTTCTTTTATCCGTTACCTAAAAGCTGTGCTTTTAGCCTCAAACTACGAAAAAACAGCTCAAAAATTCATTTCACTAGAGATCGTTAACACGTTCTTAAGTGTTTTGGATA
>JAIRNX010000093.1 GCA_031257815.1 Lactobacillales bacterium | reverse complement strand
AAAAAGCCTCGAAATAGCACCACTATTTCTACGTTTCCGGTGAAAGAAAACTCATCCTTCGTTTTCTCTTATCTGTTACCTAAAAACAGTGTTTTTAGCCTAAAAATGCACAAAAATTTTTCAAAAAATTCATCAATAGAGAGATCGTTAACAGGCTCTAAGAAAGCGTGAGCACAATGGCAGAATATTTTATTCAACAAAAAGCTTTAAGTTCAAATGCACGAACACTTGTGCAAGATGAAAATGGCCAAAATATTTATCTCCTTGTTGGACGCTGGGGTAAACGTCATGATAAGGTCAGCCTTTATGATTTAACTGGTAATCTTCTTGGTTTTATCAGGCAAACTTCTCTCATTAGTGGCGGCAGATTTTCTTTATATAAGCAGCATGATAAAGTCGCCACTATGCAAAAAATACCAGCCCTTAAAAAAGATCGGTATTTCATATCCAGGCTCAACTGGATTGCTAGTGGTAATTTTTCCGAGCATCGCTATATGATTAAACATGGACCTACTCTTATTATGCAAATGCTTGGCACTTATATGCTGCGAGGCGATTTTTACTCTTTAGTTATCCCCGAAAAAGACAATGCTCCGCTAGCCATCTTAATCTGCGCCGTTTTAGATTATTGGCTGTATAATTCAAAATCTAAAAAAATTTTTTCATTTAAATTTGCCTTAAATTAGGAATTTTTCGCCCCTGGCTCTGAAGCAATTAAGTTTAGCTCTCCTTTAAACTTCCAAGCTTCAACATCAGTTGGCAAAATAAAATGATCACCTTTTTTCAAAGCATAAGAACTTTCAGTTATTATTAAACTTCCCTCCCCTTCAATCACCGAGACCAAAGTATAAGGTGCACCCTTTTGTAAAGATAACTCACCTTTAACTTGCCATTCATAAACATTGAAAAACGGTGTTTTGACAAACGTTATTATTGTTGATAAGTCAACTTTTTCTTTCGTAATTTCAAGCTTTGGTGTCACTCCAGGAACATTTGTAACATCAATTGACTGCTTGATATGAAGCTCACGCAAATTTCCCTTATCATCTTTACGATCAAAGTCATATACGCGATAAGTAGTGTCGGAAGATTGCTGCGTTTCTAAAATCAAGATTCCCTTACCAATCGCATGAATCGTTCCTGAAGGAACATAGTAAAATTCACCTTTTTTAACTGGTACATGCGTCAGTAAATCATCCCAACGTGCATCATGAATCATCTTGGCAAGTTCCTCACGCGTTTTGGCATGATGCCCATAAATAATCTCAGCATTGAACCCAGCGTCAATAATATACCAACACTCACTCTTGCCTAGCTCGCCCTCATGTTTTAGTGCGTAAGCATCATCCGGATGAACCTGCACAGATAAATAATCTTCTGCATCCAAAATCTTTGTTAATAATGGAAAGACTTCACCTGAAGCATTTCCAAATAATTCTCGGTGAGTTGCCCACAACTCATCTAACTTTTGAGTTTGATATTTGCCATTTTTAATCGTCGATACTCCATGAGGATGAGCAGAAATAGCCCAGTACTCACCAATTTTTTCTGATGGTAAATCATAACCAAAAACTGTATTAAGTTTTGTACCGCCCCAGATTTTCTCTTTTAAAACTGAGTCTAAAAATAATGGCTCTTGCATGCAATCACCCTACTTTCCATCTAATATAGCTAACTTACTCAAGATTAGCTTCTACTGCTATCTCATTTTGTTCTTTACTTGAAGTTTCACTTGTTTTAGTTTTCTTTTTCTCACCAGGTAAATCTAATGTTAAGTTCTCTGGCGCCTTTAATCCTGTTATACTTTCATATGTCAATTGTTTTCCCAATGTAGCATTTGCCGGTAGTTCCATTTGTCCACGCATATAATTTTGCGCTTTCAACAAAAGAGCTCTCGGTACAAATTGATAAGATGTATTACCAATCATCTCTCCTTCTCCTGGCAATTGTAAAGAAACAACATGCTTAAAGATTGATGAAGGATACGTTTTTTTAATACGAACCAAGTCTCTCCACCCCAAATTTGTTCTTACATTACTGGCAATTGTTTTAAAAATTTTCTTATATTTGGGAAAAGACTCAATAGAAAAAAGTTTTTCAACTAACCCTTGCGAAACTTCCCGCTGACGTGTATCTCGACCATATGTTCCTTCACCATCATGACGAAAGCGAGCATAATTTGTTGCCGTTCGGCCATCCATTTTTTGCTTACCTTCACTAATCCATTGAAAAATAGCAGGAAAACTATATCCATAAACACTGGCTTTTTGAGCACTCATCGCTTCATCACTGGGAGCCATCCCTTTAATAGCTACCAAATCATCTGGAACAGGGACTCTATCTAAATGTTGTCCGTTCAATGTTCCAAACTTAGCATCAATTGTTAAACCGCCTAGAGCATCGATTAACTCTGGCAAACCAATCATATTAATAGCTATGCAATAATCTACATTTAAATTCATTAACTCACTGACCGTATCCATTGACATACCTTCTTGCCCCCAAGCAAAAGAATGAGCAATCTTATCCTTTAAACCAGTATATTCATTGTCAGAAGGTCCAGCTAATCTAACATATAAATCCCGTGGAAAACTTAAAACAGTACTTTGCTTCCTTTTAGGATTAACGGTTACTAACATCATCGAATCTGCGCGTCCACCCCATTTGCCGCCATCACGCTCCAAACCGTCTCCAGAATCGATTCCTAACAAAAGAATCGAAAAAGGCTTTGTTGCTTCGATAATTTTCTCTTTTTGTTTAGATTTACGTTTTACTTGGACATAAGTTCCATCCATCGCTTTCTTAGCATCTAAATATATTTTAAAACCAACACCTGCAGCAGCAATCTCTAACACAGTAAATACTGATAAAACAACAAGAATAATCTTTTTCTTGCGACTCATAAAACACATCCTTAAATGGGATCAACTAAGTTAGATAAGAGTTTGAAAAATTAAACGGGCTTATTGTCTCATAATATTTAATTCATATCAAATGAGTAATTTTTTTATGTCATTGTTTAGTAAAAATGTTCCCAAAACCATCAACACATAAAAATCGATACTGTGTAAAAAGATCCTTATTCTTACAAAATATCGTGAGAAAGAATTCCACCTTTCAAAGGTAAAAAACTTTTTAGCCATTCTTTTTTTTAGCGAAAAGTTCCATTTTTGGTAAATTGTTCAAAGCCGCATATAACTGATATCACTGCGATTGTCAGCACTTCTGAGAACCTGTTAACGATCTCTCTATAAGAAACTAGGGTATAACGAGAATTCGTTTAAATTTTTTATCTATAATTCTTTGCATCCTTCAATTGCTTTTAAAAGAGTAATTTCGTCAGCATAGTCGATATTACTGCCAACTACTAGTTCATGAGCTAAACGTGTTGCTGTTTTTTGTCCAATGCCAGGCAATTTCATATAACTTTCAATTAGTTTAGTTAAACTTTTTGGATAGTACATATTATTTTTCCTCGCAAAATCAAATTTGAATAAGAAAAATATACCATTAGGAAACACTGATATTCACCGGAACTAATTCTTCGTATTATCGTTTATGATAAAATTCATTCATATCACAACACGAAAGGATAAAAAAAAATGACTTCTTATTCCATAACCGTTTATACAGATGGAGGTTCAAGAAATACCGGAAATATTAAAGGTGGGCACGTGCTTCCTACTGATAAAGCAGCCTGGGCTTATTTGATTTTATATGAAAATAAAAAAAAGACTGGAAGCAAGGGCGTTTTTGGTGCAACTAATAATCAAATGGAACTTTCTGCAGTGCTTGAAGCTTTACGCAAGCTTTACCATATGAAACTCAATCAAGAAAATATTTTGCTGATTTCTGATTCTAAGTACGTGCTAGATTCTATTAATAAAGGTTGGCTTTATAACTGGGCAAAAAATAATTGGATAAATTCATCAAAGCAAGAAGTGAAAAATCGTAACTTATGGGAAGCTATATATAAAGCTTTACCTTATTTTCCAAAGATTACATTTGCATGGACAAAAGGACATGCTAATAGTGAAGGAAATAATTACGTAGATAAGTTGCTTAATCAAACGATGGATAAAATGTAAAAGCGATTTTAAAGCCCAAAACTCAGCTCTTAAAACCACTTTTTTAAATTCTTGAAAATGCGCTATTCTATAAGCCATGTTTTGTACTTATCTAATTTCAAGAGCAAAAGATAAGCGATAATCATCTATCTGTAGTTTTTTGTTTTATACCGCAAAAAACTACTCTTTTTTGCGTTCATTTCCGCTTTAAAAGATGCCCCTACCATAAGTTTGGGTTGCTCGCTCGAGGGGTTTACCGCGTTCCACCATTTAAATTTCTTTAAATGCTTCGTCACTGTGGCACTTTCAAGGATACTGATACATAGTTTAAAAACCTTAGTATT
>JAIRNX010000075.1 GCA_031257815.1 Lactobacillales bacterium | reverse complement strand
TTCTTATTTTAGACAACATATTATTTTTTATTATAAATTCCCTTATTCATCTTAGAAAAAGCACTTACTTTCATCAGCATCCTACCTTAATCTGCATTTTCTGTCAATAACAAAATAGAGAAGATATTTGCACATTTTAAACAGCAAAAATGTTTCAAGTAAAAAAAAATTATAAAAAATACGCAAATGATAAAAAATTGAATTTTTTTTGCCTATTTTGCTGATGTTATTTACTAGTAAGATCGTTAACAGGTTCTAAGATAATAAGCATGCTCTTATCTAAATTTCCACGATCATATGTGGTTTGGCCAGTAGAGCTTCTTCTTTGCACATAGCTTCTTTAGCTTCTTTTTTTAACCGTTCAAGATCTCCATGCTGCGGCAAATGAGTTAAGATCAGCTTTTTGACACGAGCTTTGGCAGCGATCTTTCCAGCCTCTTTGGCAGTAAGATGGGTTGGTGCATGTTTTGTCTCAGTAAAAAAGTAAGTATCAGCTAGTAAAACATCTGCATTTTTAGCAAATTCACAAAAATCATCTAAATAACCAGAATCTCCTGTAAAAACCAAAACTTTTCCTGTATCTCGCTCAAGCAGGTGCAAAGCAAAAGTTAAAACAGGGTGCCTTGTACGCATAAACGTTACATCCCAAGGCCCAATTTTTTTTAAATCATCTTTTTTATAAGATTTTCCAATCGAAACATTAGGCATCGTTAAGCTATTAAAATGAAATTCATCCTCCGTATGTCCCCAAATTTTTAAGATTTGTCCGTCCCAATCTGGATCATCCTTTGACCAAAGCTGCAGGTATTGCTGCAACACACCCAGATCAGCAATATGATCGTGATGATAATGCGTTAAAATCACCGCATCAAGGCAAAGCGGACTTAAATGATGCTCAAGCTCTGTTACTGCGCGACTTCCGCAATCAATCAGCAAATTATAGCCTTTGGCTTGCAGTAAAAAGGCAGTTGTCCCCTGATCCTGATAAGGGTAGCCACCTAAACAGCCTAAAATGGTTAATTTCATTTACATCATCTCCAATATTATTCACCAAGTACCTTATCTTTGATTTTTTCAAAATCTCCTGAAAGTTTAGCATAGCTAGTAAACTTGCGCTTTGCATCGTTAGTTAATTTTTGGAACAGCTCTTTGGCTTTTTCTGGATAATGCGCCGCTAAAGAAGAAAAACGAACTTGCCTATGCATGAAATCTTCCATCTGCGCAAAATCAGGCTTTTTAAAATCAAGCGTCATCGGATTTTTTCCAGCCTCTGCTTTCTTAGGATGATAGCGATACAAAGACCAATATCCAGATGAAACAGCTTCTTTTGCTTCATCTAAGGCGCCGCTCATGCCGCCTTTTAAACCATGCGTAATACATGGCGTATAACCAATAATTAGCGATGGGCCGGAGAATTTTTCCGCTTCTTGAAATGCTTTTAGTGTTTGCGCAGCATTAGCACCACTAGCAATTTGCGCAACGTAAACATTGCCATAAGTAATAGCAAGCATTCCTAAATCTTTTTTAGCTTGATATTTTCCACCAGAGGCAAATTTAGTAATAGCCGCGGCCGGTGTTGCTTTGGATTTTTGTCCGCCAGTATTGGAATACACTTCATTGTCCATCACCAAGATATTGACATCTTCACCGTTAGCAATGACATGATCCAAGCCACCATAGCCAATATCATACGCCCAACCGTCCCCGCCAATAATCCACTGCGACGTTTTTACAAAATGATCTTTCATTTTGTAAAGTTCGCTAGCTAAAGAATTTTGAGTGGTAATTTTGGCTAGCTCCACTTCTAACTTTTCAGCAAACTCTCGTGTTTGATCAGAGTCTGCAAAGTGTTCCAGCCATTGCTTTAGTGCGTTTTGCACACTTTCAGGCAAATCTCTATTGTCCAGTAATTTCTTTGCTTTTTGGTATGCTTCTTGGCGTTTTTTCTTCTTAGCTAAAGCCATCCCAAAACCAAATTCAGCATTATCTTCAAGCAGTGAATTTGACCAAGCTGGACCATTGCCTTTTGCATTAATTGTATACGGCGTTGCTGGACTTGAAGCGCCCCAAATTGATGAGCAGCCTGTAGCATTGGCAATCATCATCCGATCGCCAAAAAGCTGCGTCAATAATTTAACATATGGCGTTTCCCCGCAACCTGCACAAGCACCTGAAAACTCTAGTAAAGGCTGATTAAACTGCGAGCTTAAAACAGATAAATGTTTTATGGGATTAGCTTTTTCTTTTAGATTTAAGGCAAAATCCCAATTTTGAATTTGTTCTTTTTGCGTTTCATAAGGTTCAAACTCCAAAGCTTTTTCTTTGGCTGGACAAGCTTTAATACATAGCTTGCAACCAGTACAATCTTCAACATCTACTTGAATCCGATAACTTAAACCCTTTGCCCCACGAAACTCTTGTGTTAGAAAAGTGTCTGGCGCTTTTAACATCTCTTCTTCAGCAGCTAAAAAGGGCCGAAGGGCTGCATGCGGGCAAACAAATGAACATTCATTACACATCAGGCACTTCTCAGATAGCCATTTAGGAACATGCGTTGCAATACCACGTTTTTCATATTTAGTCGTCCCCGCCGGAATGGCCCCATCTGTCATATTTAGGGTAAATAACGTTTTGGTTGTAATACTGTCACCCTTTAAACGTGTAACAGGTTCAAAAATTTCTCTAAGATAAGAATTTTCTTTGGCTTTTTTAGAAAGAAGCGATGAATCCTTTTGCTGTACCTGCAACCACGCAGCAGGCACATCTACCTTATGTAAATTCTCTAAAGCTTGATCAATCGCCGCCCAATTTTTCTCAACAATAGCTTGTGATTTTTTGGCGTAGGCTTTATGCGCTGCCTCTTTCATTTTTTGAATTGCTTCTTCAATGGGCAAAATTTCTGTTAATTTGAAAAAAACGGTTTGTAAAATTGTGTTGGTACGATGATCAAGACCTACTTCTCTAGCCAATTTATTAGCATCAATAGTGTAAAACTGAATTTCATTTTCAGCGATGATTCTTTTAAAATTCTCTGGCAATTTTTGCTCTAACTCTTCATCTGTCCATACCGTGTTTAAAACAAAAATACCGCGCTTTTTTAAACCTTCAAGTAAATCGTACCGCTTCACATAAGAAGCTACCGAACATGCCACATAATCACATGATTCAATTAAATAAGCTGAGTGAATCGGCGTATTACCAAAACGCAAATGCGAAGTCGTACGCCCGCCAGATTTTTTGGAGTCATAATCAAAATATGCTTGACAATATTTTTTTGTATTCTCACCAATAATTTTAATCGAAGATTTATTAGCGCCTACGGTTCCATCGGATCCAATTCCCCAAAATTTGGCTTGGACTGCATCAGCTGGTGTCAAATCAATAACATCTTTTTCTTCAAGATTAGTGTAGCTTAAATCATCAATAATTCCTAAAGTAAAACGTTCTTTTTGCTTAAGAATAGGTTTTTTAAGTTCTTCAAAAACAGCAAAAATCGATTTTGGTTGCACATCTTTTGAGCCGATCCCATAACGCCCACCAATAATATAAGGTGCATTCTCCTTACCATAAAAAGCAGACTGAACATCTAACAATAAAGGTTCTCCAATAGAACCAGGTTCTTTTGTTCGATCCAAAACCGCAATTTTTTCCACTGTCTTCGGCAAAGCAGCTAATAAAGCCGCTTTAGGAAATGGACGATATAAACGGATATTAATAAATCCTACTTTGCTTCCCTTTGGCTTTAAATAATCCACCGTTTGCTTAATAGTCTGCGTAACTGACCCCATAGCAATCACTACTTCTGTGGCTTTAGGATCGCCATAGTAATTTACCAAATCATAATTGGTCCCACGCAGCTTATTAATTTCTTCCATATATTCCCGAACAATATCAAATACCTTTTCATAAGATTGATTAACAACTTCTCTTTGTTGAAAATAAAGATCAGTGTTTTGATTTGTTCCGGAAACATTTGGATGATTGGGACTCATTTGTCGTGCACGAAATCTATCGATTGCTTCTTGGTCTACTAATTGTTTTAAATCCTCATATGCAATTGCTTCAATTTTTTGAATCTCATGCGAAGTTCGAAAGCCATCAAAAAAGTTTAAGAAAGGAACACTGGATGTAATTGTGGCAAGATGGGCCACCGCCGATAAATCCATTACTTCTTGAACAGAGCTTTCAGCTAACATGGCAAAGCCAGTTTGCCTTGTCGCCATTACATCTGAATGATCACCAAAAATATTTAAAGCATTAGTCGTCAGAGCTCGCGCAGCCACATGAAATACGGTGGGAAGCAGTTCCCCAGCAATTTTATACATATTGGGAATCATTAAAAGCAAGCCTTGGGAAGCAGTAAACGTTGAAGCAAATGCTCCTGCTTTAAGCGCACCATGAAGAGAGCCCGCAGCTCCTGCTTCTGATTGCAACTCCACCACTTCAACCACTTGATCAAAAAGATTTTTTTTATTATGTGCTGAGTATTCATCAACTATCTCCGCCATTGTTGAAGATGGGGTTATTGGATAAATACAAGCTATTTCGGAAAAAGCATAGGCAATATAAGCTGCTGCCGTATTTCCGTCAATTGTCATTAACATATATAAACTCCTTAAATACTTTAAAATAGAAAATAAATTCTAAATTTTCTTTATTCTAACACGTTGATACATGCTTTTTAAAAGGTTATTTTACACAGAATTTTCTTACATTTGTTAGAATATGTATATAAAATTACATATTTTTTACGATATTTTTCTTTAAAAAGTAGGTGATTGTTATTATGAAAAAGGTTGAAGAGATGCTGATAGTAGAACAATACACAGGATTTCAGTTAGATGAGCTACATACAGCTATTTTAGATTGGTTAGCTTTAGCGCGCATTTTAACAACACCGACATTATTTCAACTGAATAAAAAAGAAAAAGAAACTTTCATCTTAGACAACTTAATTAAACAAATAAAAGAGGTTAAAGAAAATGAAGATTTTTGGTGGCTGTTAGAAGCGCCAGATGCAAAATTTCAAATTCATATCAAAAATAAATCCATATTTTGCTCGAGCTTTTTAACAAAGAAAATTTTTGAAAAATATGAAACTTTAATTAAAGATTACCTTATACCTCGTTTGGAAAAACACGGCGTTTTTGGCTTTCTAAGATCTTTTGATGAATATCAGTTTAATAACATCAGTAACTTAAAATTACGCACATTCGATAATTTAAAAGAGCGACAAGCTTAACCTAAAATATATGATGTTGAGCGCAACGTTGCAATTGACTGCAACCAATTAGCAGGTTTTAACTTATATTTTGAAGGTCTTTGCTTTACTTCTTGTTGGCAAATGTATTTTAGCAAGTACTACTATCGCTATATTCCTAAAGCCGTTTTTGAGGTAGTACAGCAAATTTATCAGATTAATCCTTATCAAAATGGATTATTGGGAATTACTTTATTTAAAAATCCTTGGAATTGGGATGTTGATGTTAACTTAAAATATCAACGCATTTTTCGTGATCAGATCGGCTTTGACCAATTAGCCTGGGAAAATGGAGTCGGACTTTTACGTGAACCATATATTGAATTTGCCTTTGAAAAAAGTCGCGTGCATACCGTTTCTTATTTGGATAATTATGGTCAACCTGCTCCTAAAAGAAAATCATCGATTTTTATCACCAGAATGTATGATTTTACAAAGGGACTCTACGCTGAGCATCGTTTAAAAGGAAAATTAAATGCTCAAGCTTTTTTTCCTTGGATTGATGAATCTTCAAAAAAGATGATGAATTACTGTATATTAAATCCAGAATATGCCCTTGATATGGGAGTGAGCGCATTTGAATTTTACATTCGCGAATTTTTAGAATTAGAACTAGAAAATGATCCAAATTATCAGCGTTACTTACCCACTTTACGTTTTTATATCCCACGTGTTGAGATGTTTGAAGCGCCACTTAAAATTTTAAATCAAAAAATGATTGATGTAGAATTTAAAGAAATAAAATCAAAAGCAAAATATCCAACTTTTGATTTAAAAAAAGGCAAAAATTATTTACGAATTATTTTTATGGATTATTCTAAATTTATGAAATCTAGAAAATTTTCTACGTATCCCAAAAAATCTTAGAACCTGTTAACGATCTCTAGTGAAATGAATTTTTGAGGTATTTTTTCACAATTTGAGGCAAAAAATGCAGGTTTAGTGATTCTAAATCGAGGCTTTTTAACAAAAAAGTGTGGAAAAATAGTCAAAACTATTCATCGCTCCGAGATCGTTAACAGGTTCTTAAACAATAGGAGGTTGTTTTATGGAAAGTGCATTAATTGATTTAGTGGTCAATCGTGTTATCGAAGAGTATGTAGATGAAGCTGAATTTTATCAAAATCAGTTAGGTTTAACTAAAGAGGAATGGGAAGCTTGGAAAAAAAATCAGTTTGTTTTACCCGAATTTGCCAATCAGCAATTAATTTTTCTTTTTTCTGATTATGAGTGGATGTTAGTACAAAAAGTAATTCGTTTAACCAAAATGATTCCAGAAAAAGAGCGGCAAGCAGTACTAGAATATCGAAAAATGAGCGCTGCCATTGCCAAAAAATGGATTAGCTTTGATTTAGCTAATATTGAAATCGTTGAAAAAATGTATAATAAAAAAGAGTTAGAGAAATATATCCAAGTAAAAGTCGTGATTGATTATAATGTTTGGGGCTACAGTGATATTATTTCCTTCACCTTTCCTGCAGTTGATCGTACACGTATAGCAAGCTCTAAACGAGAGTTAATTCAACTAATGACTGACATTTATGAGTAGAAAGTAGGATTTTTTTTGCGTAAAATATTTACCTGTGTAGCAATTATTTTTTTAGCAGTTATGGTTGTATATGGCATCTTTTTTTCTTTTAATAAAAAAGAACAAAAAACTCTTATTGCACCTCAAACTTCACTCATCAAAATGAAGGCTTTTGATCATTTAAGAAATTTTCCTAATGTTCACTTAACAGATTGGAATTTGCAATTGGTAAATAGTGATAACGCCGTTTCAGAGCAAGAAATTGATTTAGAGATAATTCAAGGGAATTTGCAATTAGATGCACGCATTATAGATGCCACTCAAAAACTTTTAGAGGCAGCAAAAAAAACCAATATTCCTTTACAAATTATATCTGCATATCGCACAATTTCTTATCAGGAGCAATTAGTTCAAAAAGAAATTTATCAAAATATTGCTAAAGGCATGACAAAAGCAGAAGCCGAACAACAAACTTATCGTTTGTTAAGTAAGCCGGGGCATTCTGAACATAATTTAGGTTTAGCTATTGATGTTGTAGATCAAGCATATTATCGACAATATGGAGGTCAATTATTGCCAGAGGCGGTTTCAACGTCTAAAGGAGCAATCTGGTTAAAAGAAAATGCTGCAAATTTTGGTTTTATCTTGCGTTATCCTCAAGGTAAAGAAGAAATAACAAAGATCGAATATGAAGCTTGGCATTACCGTTATGTAGGAGAAGAAGTTGCAAAATATTTGGTCCAAAATGAACTAACATTAGAAGAATTCCATGAAAAGTTAAAACAATTGAAAATGTAAATCATAAAAATAGATAACTCAAAGGGAGCGTAAACTAAAGTGTGTAAGTGACTGCTTCTAGATAAGGCTACTGCCCAGTTTTTAAATAGACTTCCTTAAGAGCCTGTTGAGGTGATTTTCGTTATACTCACTTCCTTTTCTCTTTCTTTCAATTCAATTAATGGAATTTATTCGTCAAGCACACGAACTCCTTGGACGTAAACATTTACAGAATTCGCTGTTATGCCTAAAATGGTTTGTAAATTGTATTTTACTTTTTCCTGAACATTGTATGAAACTTCTGAAAGTTTAACACCATAACTTACAATTGTGTATACATCTACAGCGATATTTTCACCTTCTTGGCGAATCACAACGCCCTTTGCATAGTTTTCCTTATGCAGCACGGAATTTAGATTATCTTTGATTTGATTTTTGCTTGCCATGCCAACAATGCCCAAAATATTAGTTACAGCTCCGCCAACAATGGTTGCAATTGATTCATTGGTAATCTCAATTGTTCCTTGCGGCGTTTGAATTTTTACTGCCATCTCTTCCACCTCTTTTTTAGTCTAATATTATCGATCAAATTTCTTTATGTCTACTTAAATATAAAGCAAAATATTTAAGATTCATTTGAGCGTCCACGAAAGACTTCGTACATTAAAAGTCCCGCAGCGACACTAGCATTTAAACTTTGGACATGACCAATCATTGGAATTGTCAATATCTCATCGACTTCTTTTCGCAAATGCTGGCTGATACCTCGACTTTCATTGCCAATAATTAAAGCAATCTTCCCCTTGACTTGCCACTTACGATAATCCGTCCCGCTCATATCTGTGCCAAAAATCCAAAAACCTTCTTGTTTTAATTTCTGAACAGTTTGAACTAAATTGGTAACCTGGGCAATTGGAATGTGCTCAACTGCTCCAGTAGAAGTTTTTACCACCGTAGGGGTCACACCTACTGAGCGATACTTAGGCAAAATCACCCCGTCAACTC